>JAEHCN010000102.1 GCA_020696395.1 Thermoplasmata archaeon
TGACGAACGCCATTATCAGTATCGGCGTCTCAACTATCAGTGCCAAGATCAGGAATCGCTTCACATCTTTCGTGAATACCGATTCGTCCTTCTTGCGCGGGGGACGCTTCATTAGGTCAGGGTCGGCCGGGCTGAAGCCTAGGGCGATGGCGGGAAGTCCGTCCGTTGCCAGGTTGATGTAGAGGATGTGCACCGGGAGCAGCGGAAGTATCTCCTCGCCCTCATAGCCGGCAAAGCGCAGCACGAACAGCGCGCATATGGATAGGACCGCGATCTCTACGAGGTTCGCCTGGAGGAGGAACGAGAGGTATTTCTTGATGTTATCATATATCCACCGTCCTTTCTCTATCGCCTTCGCGATCGTCGCGAAGTTGTCGTCTGCCAGAACCATGTCCGAGGCTTCCCTGGTGGTATCCGTGCCTCTGATGCCCATCGAGATGCCGATATCGGCACTCTTCACCGCCGGGGCGTCGTTGACCCCGTCTCCTGTCATCGCAACGACGTTGCCTTTTCTCTGCCATGCCTCGACTATCCTGAGTTTGTGCGATGGGGATGCGCGGGCGTAAACGGTGACATTATCCACGACGCCATCGAACTCCCTTTCGCCTAGGCGTTCCAGCTCCTCTCCGGTGAGAACCGTATCGTCAGGACGGAGAATCCCCATCTCCTTCGCAATCGCCATCGCTGTAAGTTTGTGATCGCCGGTGATCATGACGGTCTTCATGCCGACTCCGTGAACCATCTGTATGGCTTCGATGGCTTCGGGCCTTGGAGGATCCATCATCCCCACCAGTCCGAGGAACACAAGATCCTTCTCGATGGATTCTCCGTCGGTAGGAGACGCAATCTGCGGCGGGTGTCTGTCTGCGACCGCAAGAACTCTGAGTCCGCTTGCGGCCATATCGTCGTTGATGCGCATTATCTGCTTCGTGTCTGCCTCGGACAGATCGACCTCGACTCCGTCCGAGTATGTCTGCGAACAGCAACTGAGCACCCTCTCAGGCGCACCTTTCATACTCACCAGAAGAGTGCCATCGGGCGTCGAATCGACGACGGTCATGAGCTTCCGCTCTGAACTGAACGGCACCTCAGAGATGCGCCGATACGCGTCGTTCATCTCGCTCTGCCGAAGTCCGAGCTTCTCGGCGAACACCAACAGCGCGCCCTCGGTCGGGTCGCCTCTCACCACCACTTCGTCATCCGCTTCCTCAAGACGGGCATCGCTGCATCTCGCAGCCGCGGTCGCCAGCCTCAACGACGAGCGGCGGGCACCATCATCCATCGGCGCCCCGTCGATGAGCACGTCCCCACGCAGCCCGTACCCCACACCTGATACGTCGGAGTGGTGTCCGTCGATGTATCCTCTTCTGACGGTCATCTCTCCCTTCGTCAGTGTGCCAGTCTTGTCCGAGCATATGATCTGGGTGCAACCGAGGGTTTCCACGGCGTGCATCTTCCTTATGAGGGCGTTGTTTTTCGCAAGTATGCGCATCCCGATGGCGAGGTTGGCCGTCACGACCGCAGGGAGCGCCTCAGGGACCGCAGCGACTGCCAACGCTATGCTGAACATCAGCATCCTGACGATGAGTTCGGAATCTAGGCTACCGTACACGACGAGCTGCTCCACGAGCTCGACGGATACGACAATCGCGATGATCGCAAGCACCAGCAGGCTGACGGTCCTTCCTATCTCGCTCATCCTCCGCTCAAGTGGCGTCTTCTCACTGACGACGCTCCTGAGCGCATCCGCTATCTTGCCGAATTCGGTATTCATCCCGGTCGCGACCACAAGACCCCTGCCCCTACCGTGCACAATCGTGGTCCCGGTGAAGACCATGTTCGTCCTATCCGCCATCTGCGTGTCACTTGAGAGAGGGTCGAGCGTCTTGACGGCGGGAACCGACTCGCCTGTCAGGGAAGACTCATCAATGCGCAGGTCGATCGCCATCGTCGCCCTAATGTCGGCAGGCACCCTGTCGCCTGCTCCCAGGATGACGAGGTCTCCTGGGACGAGCTCGCTGGCCGCCAGCTCCGAATCTCTACCATCCCTCCTTACCGTGCACGTCGGACTGAGCATCTCCTTCAACGCGTCAAGCGCCTTCTCAGCCCTGCGCTCCTGCATGAAACCCAGCAGTACTACGAACACTAGTATGATCAGTATCACGACCGCATCGATCAGTTCGCCCAATGCGGCGGAAAGGGCGGTCGCGGCGATGAGGATCAGGATGAGGATGTTCGAGAACTGCTTGAGCAGAATACGCAGCTGTGAGGCCTTCTTCTCCGTCGTCAATACGTTCGGTCCGTGAGTTTCGAGTCTGGTCTTTGCATCGGCTCCAGACAGGCCGTTTTCAAGATCCGTAGTGAGGGTCGTCTCGATGTCGTTGATGTCGATTGCGTGCCAATGAGCATTCGCTGTCGTGTCTGACCCTCCCTGAATCGAGTTAGGAATTGGCAACCGCCTAGTAATAACATGCCTATCTCAGCGCACTCAGGTCAGACCGAGAACATAGTCTGGTGGAGAAAGGCGCCGAAAACCTATTTCACAAACCACTTTCTTCCTCTCGAGCTCTCTTCATGACCTCCTAGAGGTGGCCAACCCTTATAGCTCCGTTTCGCCATTCTCGCTCGCACTGACTCGAACTGTTAGGAGCGGTGTTAAGGGGGGAAACTAGTGAAGAAACTGATAGGCATTGGATTGGCGTTGATGTTCGTGGTTGTCATGGTTATGCCCGCGTCTACCGGCATGCCCGCCATAGGTTCTGCTAAGGCGTGGAATCTGACTCCCGACGAACTTGAAATGATAGAGAGACTCGATTACGACCATGCGTGGGACCAGCTGGAGTATCTATCTTCTCTCGGAGAGAAGACGGCAGGGTCCGAGGAGGAGCGGTTCGCGCAACAGTACGTCTTCGACGAGCTCTCGGGAATGCCCTTGGACGAGTTCTGGTGGGAGACCTTCCGGGTGGCCAACTGGGACCATCACGGGACGACCGTGAAGATAGTGCTGCCGGATGACGGGTACGAGGACATCCCGGCCACGACCTACGGTGATTCTCCGTCCGTATGGGGCTATGATGACGGCGTGCTCTACTCCCACGGAAACGAGGACAACGGCAGGACCCTTATCAGAGAAGTGGTCGACGTCGGCTACGGGACCGACGCCGAATTCGACAGTGTCGGTCCTCTCGACGGCGCGATTGCACTCGTCCATAGAGATGATAACACTCAGGGCTGGCCAAATGTTCCAGCATCCGAAGCAGCGCTGCATGGCGCCTCAGCCGTAATGTTCTATGGCTACTTCGGGGGGGCGGACAACCCCGCTGGAGTCAAGCAAGACTCGGTGTTCTCGCCCATACCTGCGATATCGATATCACCCAACTCAGCGGCCAGGATACAGGAGCTTCTGGCGCTCGGGCCCGTCACGCTCGAGATAGCTGGCCAGGTGGACTTCTATCCTAATGGCGAGTCGGTGAACGTCGCCGCAGTTCTGGAGGGCACGACGCGAGCTGACGAATACGTCGTCATCTGCGGGCACATCGATACCTGGTGGGATGGGTCATTCGACGACTGCTCGTCAATCGCTATCATGCTGGAGATGGCTCGGATGTTCTCCGAGGCAAGGGCTTCAGGGGAGTACGTGAACGAGAGGACCTTGGTGTTCTGCTCGGTCGGCTCGGAGGAGAGCGGTGGTCCTGACGGCACGTGGTTCAATTGGCTCATCGGTTCGTACGAGTTCGTCTGCGCCCACCCTGATATCATGGACGGCCTTGTGATGGAACTCAACATCGATGGTGGCAGTTTCCCGAAAACTGGAGGTAAGGTTTGGCTGGAGATATCCTGCGAGGTGTCGGCATTCGTGTGGAGCGCCATCTCCGACCTCGGATACCAGAACGCGTTGAACTGCTACACTCCTGTCTGGACATGGACGGACGCGTGGTCGTTCGCCGGCAAGGGCGGAGGAACCGCGGTCGAGATGGTCTGGGGCGCCGGGTTCGATCCGTATTACCATACCCAGCTTGACACCATAGAGCTGCAGTCCGAAGACATGGTAGCCCTGGTCATGGAGATGACCGCCCTGATGGCGTTCAGGTCCGTGAACTCGCTTGTCGTGCCACTGGATTTCTTGCCTGCGTGCGCGTGGGCCTCCCAGAATCTAGCGAAGGAGAGGGCGATGGTGCCATCACTGCGCGGAGACTTTGACAGGGCATTCGCTGCACTCTCCAACTTCGAGAGCCTTGCCGCGGCCGTCAACACCCGGGCAGCGGAGATCGAGGACATGTATGTCTCAGCGAAGAATCCCCGGCAGAAGGCTAAGGCGGTGGAACTTGCGGACGAGCTGAAT
>JAEHCN010000041.1 GCA_020696395.1 Thermoplasmata archaeon
ACGAGTTCCGAGTAGCCCATCATCAGGCACACCTGCCGCCGGATATTAGATGGTTGCGAATGCGCGGTCGGGATAATCAGATGCCGAGAACCCACTCGCTGACAGTCTTTCCCTCCACCTTAGCGAGCCTCCGCATTGCTCTCGACACACCTGAGCTGTATTGAGCTGCCTTCTTCGGCCGAGAGCTTGCCTCCAGCTCCATGATATCGGCGCATTCCCTCAAGATCAGCTTCCTCCCTTCAGGTCCGAGTTTGTCCTCCAATGCGACATGCGAGGACGCCTCGACTACGGCCGTATCGGCGTATGGCGCCAACAGAATCTTATGTCTTTTTTGTGCATATTGTGACAGCAATCCAATCTCATTAAGCGCCTTTTTCAAGTCAAACTCCATCAGTTCGGTCACGTTGTTGCTCGACTCGTATCTCGCATACCCCGCAAATATCTCATCGGCGATGTTTCCTACGAAAACCGCAGGCTCGGCTGCGCCCTCGATTACCCGGAGTGAGGGTATAGTGTATGAGATTCTGACCGGGTCCGTCGTGAGAATCACGGATCGGGCCAGGCGCGCCAGTTCCAGTATGTCGTCGTCAGTCAGCTCCAGAATCTTCACATCGAAACCATCCGCGCGAGCGAAGGCACGTACATGCTCGGCATCATGCGATCCCTTAACGCATGCCGAATAGCAGGTCACTTCAGCACACTTTCCGGCGAGCGCAGCGATGACAGAGCTATCCAGTCCTCCGGAGTACGCGACACCTACGGTCCCGTGAGGACGAGCAAGGCGTTCCACGGTCCCTCCGATGATGTTCAGAAGCGCAGTCGGGCTGGGCACGGCCTAGTGAGCGAGCCCGTGCGTTAAAATAACGTCGCTGACTCTGACGGACTCCTCTGCCCCTCGTAAGTCAGTGGTGGGTTGTTGACCCCTGATTTGTCGAATCTTTCGAAACCAGCACCATCCCCTGGATGGCCAGGCAAGTACAAAGGCTTAAAAAGAGCATAGCTTATTTACCTGATAGAAGCAGCTCCGACACGCCCTAGGGATGGAGGATTGTTTGATGAATGATGACGACCTGATGAAAGTCAAGGTATGCTTCATTGGCGACGCTGGCGTCGGCAAGACCAGCCTGATTAAGAGATTTGTTCTGGACGTGTTCGACGACCGGTATATCGCGACTATCGGCACAAAGGTGACGAAGAAGATAGTCGAGGTGGACAATGGCGGGAACCCTGTCAAGATCATGATGCTCGTATGGGATATAATGGGCCAGAAGGGCTTCAGGGAACTCCTCCGGGAGGCGTACTTCTTTGGAGTTCACGGGGCTATCGCGGTCTGCGACCTAACGAACAAGGAGACCCTTGAAGAGCTTCGATACTGGATCAAGGCACTGACGGATGTCGCTGGAGACGTCCCGATCGTGTTTGCTGGTAACAAGGCTGACCTTGAGAACGAGTCCATCGTGAAGGAAGCGGACCTCCAGGATTTGGCCGCCAAGTACAACGCCAAGTCTTTCCTCACGAGCGCCAAGACCGGCCAGAACGTCGAGAACATGTTCGAAGCCCTTGGCGTCGCAATGTCTGAGAAGATGGGCTCGCAGTAGCTGGCCGGTGCCCGTTCCCAAAGATGATAACAGCCTGAGAATGCTTATAACCACAGGGTTGGCTATAAATGGCCACTAACAGATGCCTCAGGGGTTGTTCACTTGAGAGAGGGGCAGATGGCGGTCACCGTGGAGCGTTCTCGTTTGCGTACTAGGGTCGCAGCGGCAGCGCTGGTATACGCTCTCGTGTCGTCCGTGTTCATGTTCCCTTACGGCATGGTTGAGACCACCTCTGCCGATTCGTTTCCGTCGTACGAACGCTTGTTCCACCTCCACGACGGCGATCCCTTCGGCTCTACCGACTACGATTGGATGAACTCAACCGGCCCCTACAACCCCGGAACCCTCGATTATGATGAGGACGGGCTTCTCGGAATCACCGTCAGGAAGAACCTACCGTCCGAGCGCTGGAGGCACTTCTGGGTTTTGGACCCCGCCGTAAATTCGGACATGCACATCGACGGGAACCTCACCGCCCATATCTGGGCGAAGTCAAGGGACAATGAGTCTGCCACATTGATTACTGTCGCCTTCTCGGACATGGCCCCTACGGACTGGAATGACCCTGATGCTTGGACGGAAGTGACGCAAGTCACGGTTCCGCTGACCGGGCCGGTCTACTCTAGTTTCAAGGCTTACGACCTTGTGGCACCTGGTGTCGATTACGTCCTCCCGGCAGGCCACCGCCTCGTGATCACCATAATGCGCGGCGACCCCATCAATGATGGGTTGCAGGTCCTCTATGACCAGGACAGCTTCGACTCTTACATAACTCTCGAGACGCCAGATTTCGCCATGGTCGACAGCCTCTCGACGACGGACATCTTGGGAGCGCCCAGGACCCTGTTCTCTGATGCAGAGGATGTAGTCGTCAGAGCGAACATTTCGAACCCTTTCGGGGCATACGAAATACTAACCCCTCTGGTCTTGGTCACATATACTGGAAACAGTACGGTGATCGAACCGTTCGCTCCCATGACGTTGGAGGACGAGGATCCTTCCGCTAGCCATTCTTGGAAGGCCTACACGCATACCCTCCAATCGCTCCCGAACGGTACCATCACGGTGACGGTTTATGCAGTCGATCCTCAGGGGTCGCCCTCCTGGCTCGGTGCTGTCATCAGCGTTGTCACGGTCGATCACTTCGGTCTTATTGCTCCGTCCGCAACCACCGTGAACGAGACATTTTCACTCACTCTGTCCGCACTCGATGAGCTCGATTCAGTGATATCCGAATGGGTCGGCACAGTCCAGCTGGAAGCCTATCTGGAAGACAAGGTGACTCCCGCCGCAGGGTCGCTGGGCATCGTTTCGGCCACGCTTCTACCTTCAGACGCAGGCCAGCTACTGGTCGGCGGGCAGACGTATGACTATTCCGAGGAGACCATCGTCATCAGGGCCGTGTCGGGGTCTCACGATGGCTGGAGCTCCCCGATCGTTGTTTGCAGTGGCCCTGTAACGAGCATAGCGATCTCACCTCCTGATCTGAGCGTGGAGCTGGGCGCTGGTGAGTCCAGTGAGTTCTCCGTGGTAGGCATGGATGAGTACGGACACATGAACACGACTTGGTTTCCGGAGTGGTCTCTGAGTGGCGGCATTGGATTGCTGGTCGTCGACGGGTTCACTGCAACACTTGAGGCCTCGACCTCCGGTTCTGGGTTCGTTAATTGCACAAACACGCCGACAGGTGCCTCTGTGTCGGTGTCCGTTATTGTTGATCCCTCCGCTTTGAGCACGATAGTAACGGACCCCAGCGATTCTATGACGATTCGTGAGGGCGTCTCCCAAGTCATCACTGCTGTTGGATACGACAGCTACGGGAACGTGGTCGACATCGCCGGCGCCGTTTGGAGCACGAACACTTCTGGTAAACTCGTTGGGGGAGGCTCTTCAGCCACCTACACCGCTGGATACATCCCTGAGACAGGCGCGATCGAGGTATCTGTGGGCGGCATCAAGGCGACTCTGGTCGTAGTCGTGATAAACGCTCTCAACGGCCCCTCGTGGCTCAATACCATCCCGGTCCAGATCGCCAGCGAGGACAGCAACTGGGCCTTGAACCTGGATTCGTATTGGCAGCACCCGGATGGGACGGACGACCTAAGCTGGTTTGTAGAAGGCGTGAACACCTCGCTGTATATCGTCGTCCATGATTCCGTGTCCGTGGAATACTTGAAGTTCCTCACTCAGCCTGACAAGTGGGGCGATGACGTATTCCGTCTCTGGGTGAGAGATCCAGCAGGATTCTCAACATATCAGGATGTGACGGTCAGCATTCAGTCCGTGGACGACCGCCCCAAGTTCGTGAACGAACCGCCGACTGAGCTCTACGTGAAGTTCGAAGAATCATACTCTTTCGACTATTCTTACTACATCAAGGATGTCGACACGAACAAGAGCTCTCTCAGGATGACATCGAGCCTGGGCAGCATCCGCTTCGACTGGTTGATCGGGACATTCCTGTTTCCGGAGAAGGACGGGACGGACAGCTACTTCGAGATTGCCACTCTCACCGTGACAGATACTGCGGAGGGAGTTGATTGCGACTCGACGAACTCCGACTGCCTGGATATAGTCGTGAGAGTGACAGATGACACTCCACCGTCATTGAATCTGTCTCTCCCGGACATCACGTTCTACGAGGGAGATGTCGATTACTGGGCGTTCGACCTGGACGACTACTTCTTCGACATCGACGACGATTATCTGGTGTACACCTACGGTTTCCAGAACGTAGAGATTACGATCGACGATTACCACGAAGTCTACTTCTCCTCGATTAGCGAGTGGTCCGGGACGACGGAAGGCACGTTTACCGCGATTGATCCGGTTGGTGCGCTCAAAGTCGACACGATCTCCTTGACGGTCATTCCAGTCAACGATCCACCTACTATACGGAATCCTGGCACGGTCCATGTGCGATATGCGCAGACATACTACCTCGATGCGACCATGTACGTAACAGACCCCGATCACTCGTTCGAGGAGCTGGTGTTCGCTTTCAGCACTCCCTATGTGGTCTATTCCGCGAAGAAGTTCGAACTCACGTTCCCCGCGAGCCAGTCAGGTGGCGCGTTCACCGACCCTTACATCGACCATGTCAGTATCGATGTGACCGATCCCGATGGCAGTAGCACTTCCTGCAGCTTCGATGTCGTTGTCAGCGATAACCTCCCGCCCGAGGTGAGGTCGCCGGTTCCATACATCGACTACGTCTCGTTCCTGGAGGACGGCTACCTCAACGACACTATCCGCCTGGATGTGTTGTTCGTGGACGCTGATGACGGCGGACAGGGCCTGAATTTCACGGTCGAGGGGAATGACAGCGTCAACGTGCACATCTATCCGGATTCCGCGGTCAACTTCACGGCGGCCAAGAACTGGTCCGGAACCGAGACCCTGGAGTTCCGAGCGGTCGATGAGCACGGAGGATGGTCCTCGTGGCGCCTGACCGTGACGGTCATTCCGGTCAACGACGCTCCCGTGATATTCCCTCTTCCGAACTTCGTTGTCCAGAGCGCCGACGGCAGCCGCAGCTTCGACATATCCGGATACGTACACGACAGCGAGACGCCAACCTCCGAACTCATTGTGGTCGCGTCACCGGATACGATGGTCTTCGTGGTGGGCAAGTATCTCTACGTGACCATGCCCAAGGACACTCCCGAGGTCACCGTGACACTGATCGCGACGGACCCAGAGGGTGCAGAGTCGAACACGGTCACATTTACAATCAGCATTCTAAAGGATTGGGCGGAGATGATTGGATATCCATACACATTCCCGCTCGTGCTCTTGGCCGCCGGAATAGCTGGATACTTCCTAGCGAGGAGGTTGCCGAGGCCGTTCGCGCTTCAGGATCTCTTCCTAATCCACAACGACGGGAGGCTAATCTCCCACGTGACGAAGGAAGAAAGCACAGATATTGACAAGGATGTGGTCAGCGCCATGTTCACTGCCGTTCAGGAGTTCGTACGCGACTCGTTCCAGGCAGGTGAGATCGGACTCAAGAAGCTGGAGATAGGCGATAGGAACGTGATGATCGAGAAGGGCAGTTACGTCTATCTCGCAATGATATACTCCGGTTGGCCTCCCAAGGACCTGTTCGACGCCCTGAGGATGCTCCTCAGCGATGTTGAGGAGCGGTTCAAAGGGAGGATAGAGCGGTGGAATGGCACGAAGAAGGCGCTGAAAGGTGTCGACGAGATGATCCAGGACTACATGTCACGCACGTATGAGCCTGGAGCATGGCTGCCCGAGGAAGAGGGCATCGGAGAGAAGGAGTGGGTCGACATCATAAGCGAGGAGAACTAGAACGGTTCCTGTGTCGATGTCAGCCTCTTGGTGAAATCCAGCAACGATTCTGTGGGGTCCCTCAGATACACGCCGTAATCTCGCTTGAGCCTGAGCCTCTCCACCTTTCGCATGAAGTGTACCGGGAGACAGCCCGCGTTCAGAAGGGAATCATGGAATTCCCTGAGGTCGAACTTGTCGCCCAGTGCCTTCTCGACATCCTCTCTGAGCTGGATCAGCTGCAACATTCCGATGAAGTACGACAGGTAGTAAGTCATGACATATGTTGAGGACTTTGCGTCGTCCAGCGCCGCCTGTCTATCCATGCCTGTCTGGGCGACGATCATATCTGCGACGTCGTCAGGATTCATTATCCTCCTTGCCATGTTCACGTCCGCTGTCACACGGACCATCCTGAAGACCAGATCGTTGAGCTGGGCAAGCTTTCCAATGGGTGTGTTCTGGAACCCCTCTGAAATCATCAGCCTCTCGCAGTAGAGCGCCCAACCTTCACCGAAACACGCAGCAGCCGAAAGGGTCCGTATGTGTGACGGGTTGGAGTTGCCACATATGCCTTGGAGGTGATGGCCCGGGTATCCTTCATGGACTGCGGTGTTGGCGGTCGTGGCAGAGCAGTGCTCTTTCAGACGCTCGGGGTTCCCCTCGTCCGGGGTGACGAGGAATAGCCCTTTCTTGTCGGTGCTGTATTTTCCAGGTTCGTACTGAGCCGCGAACGGAGCCAAGTGCCTCATGAAATGTGGTGTTTCCAGGACCAGGAGTTTCTCTCCCTCAGGGACGGTCGCCAATCCTCTTTCGATGATGAATTCCCTTGATTTTTCTATCCATTCTCTGTAGGATTTCATCACCCCCTCGAACGATGGTGGATGATCATCCTTCATTATCCGGATCGCGTCCTTCAGAAGGCCCGAAGGCGCGATCGTCTTGGCCAGTTTCACTCGATGCCTGTTAGCCGCAGCCAGTCCGAGTTCGGCGATCTCAAGCGCGTCGTCCGGGGAAATCCCAAACTCTTTGATTCGCATGTAGTCGTCGAAATCCTGGACGCTGACGGCACTCGTTTCCTGCGATCTCGGGAGAATCTCGTTGGAGAGCCAGTCCTCGTACGATCTGATGGCCTCTGTCGCAACCCCTATGGATCTGCCGAGGCGTATGACCTGGTCCGCATTCTCGAGTTTAGCTGCTCCAGTCTCCCTGATGGTTTCTAGAAAAGATATCAGGCGTTTTCCGCTCTCCAAGGAGACTTCGTTCCAGGCACGGTATGGATTGATGAGCGTGGTCTTCGCCTTCTCCAGGAACTCCGGTGTCTTCTCCAATCGGGAAGTGATGGCTTCGATTCTCGTCTCAAACGGTAGGTAGTCACGGGCGAAGAGGAAAAACAGAGACCTGCCGATTTCATCTTCGGTAATCGACATTTGCTCGTGGATTCGGAGTATCGATAACTCGAAGATTCTGAGTCTGAACAGGTATATGGCGAGTTCTCGGTCTATCTTCTGATCCTCGGAGAGTGAGCCGGTGTCGAAATCCTCCATCACGTGGACGAAATCTGAGAGCCGTTCACACTGCCTCTCGTAAGCCTCCCTTCTCGGATCCATCACTTCGTGGTCGTACCTGTGCCAGCCCAGCTGCGTTGCACCCGACGGATCCCAACCGAGGATTTCGTCCACTATGGATTTTGAAAGTTCTTCGAAATCCTGGCTGGCCATCGGAGCGGAATGTGCGTCTGGTCATATAAGTATGTATTTAACGTCGTAATAATTTCAACGTGTCGGCCAGGTCCCTTCTGGGTAGGTTTCTGGGCGCTCTCTCAGGGTTCAGGCTGGCTTGAATGGTGCCTATTAACATTCCCGCAAAGGCTTATACCCTCCACCTCTAATCTCACCGGCCCAGGCATGTCTTATTCAGGCAATCAGCCTGTCAAAGTCACTCTCAGGCGCGATCTGGGCCTTTTCGATGTGACTATGATCGGTGTAGGGGCCATGATTGGCACGAGCATCTTCGTGCTTATAGGGATGACCATCGACGAGGTGGGGCCTGCGATTCTCATCGTCTTCGCTCTGAACGTCGTCGTGACGCTGTTCACCGCGGGGGTCTATGCTGAACTCGGATCAACCTTTCCGGAAGCCGGTGGCGGCTATCTATGGGCCAAGAGGGCACTGAGGCATCCGGGCCCGTTCTTGACCGGATGGATGACCTGGTTCGCGCACACGGTTGCCTGCAGCTATTACGGCCTCGGATTCGGTTACGCGATGGTCGCGTTCTCCCATTCCTTCGGAATCGACTTCCTGGGGATGCCCGATGAGATGGTCGTGAAGGTCTTCGCAGTCCTCGCGATTCTCTTCTTCGTCTTCGTGAATTACTCAGGCGTCGGAGCGACTGGAAAGACGGGTGACGTCCTCACCATCGTTCAGATACTCATCATCTCCTTCTTCGTCACCTTCATGATCATCTACGCCTTCGATATGAATGGCATCCATCTGATGGACAACTTCGACCCTATCTTCCCAGCGGGCACGAACACGGGAAAGATATTGATGATGATGGGGTTCACGTTCATAGCGTTCGAGGGATACGACATCATTGTCCAATGTGGCGAGGAAGTCAAGAACCCAAAGAAGAACATACCCCGGGCCATATTCATCTCCGTCGGGGTCGTCGCGGTGCTCTACCTAAGCGTGGCCTTCGCCTGTATAGCCAACCCTGAAGTGGGCTGGACATGGGTGGGAAACGAGGGAGAGAACGCAGTCATCTCGTCCGCGCGCTTGGTGATACCCGTGGTTGGAGCGCCTCTGCTAATCTTCGGGTCGCTGCTATCTGCAATGGCTGCGCTGAACGCCACCGTGTTCTCTTCTTCGAGAATCAGTTTCGCGATGGGAAGGGATAGATCGCTTCCGAGGGTGTTCGGCTCGATTCACAAGACGAGGATGATCCCGCACTACGCCATCTTGATCACAGCATCGGTCATGTTGTTCATGGCACTGTTCTTCCCGCTGGAAGTCGTCGTTGCCGCCACCTCGATAATGTTTCTCTTGCTGTTCGCCGTCGCGAACACTGCATCGATCAAACTCAGAAAACGGCTGACCCAGATCGACATCGGTTTCAAGACACCTCTCTTCCCACTTTTCCCTGTCGTGGGAATCATCTCCACGATCGGGATTGCGGCATACCTCTGGTATTTCATACCGGAGGCATGGTACATTGCGTCGATATGGATCGCAGTCGGCCTTGCCCTGTCCATCTTCGCGAGGCCAGAGGAGGCATCGGTCTCGATCGCGGAGTCGAAGAGGGTCCAACGACAACCGTTGCCGAGGGAGCAGGCACAGCGCTACAGAGTCTTCTTGGCTTTGGAGGACCTCGGTGACTTGCGCCTACTGAACTTCGCTGGCATTCTGGCGAGATACTTCAAGGGTGATTTGACCGTCAACAAGATAGTCGAGGTACCTCGCGCCATGCCTCTGGAGGCGATGAGCAGGGACTACGTCACGGAGATCGCAGAAGGACTCCAGAAGGCGGTCAAGGTCACGCCCTCCACCGTGACCGTCCATCCCTTCGTCTCTGTTTCGTACGACGTCGCCGGCGCGATACTCGACCAGACGAGGCACAATGCCGCCAACTTGCTTGTCCTCGGATGGAAAGGGACTCGGAGACGGGGCCGGACCATACTCGGACGCAACCTCGACGTCGTGGTGAGGCGGGCACCTTGTGATACAGCGATTGTGAAGACCAAGAGGATGTTGAAGAACCCCGAGCGCATCGTGCTTGTTTCCGGAAGGTATTTCGAGACGAGGAAGGCGCTACTTCTAACCCTGCCAATAGCGAAGGAGTATGGTGCGGAGATAGATATCTTGGCTGTGACGACGGAGGACAGACAGCTGGAGCTCGTGAAGGGGAACGCGGAGCGGTTGAGGAAGATGTGCGAGCGCGTCCATGTGCCAGCGGTGATTACACCCGTCCGCTCCAAATCTTTTGTCAGCAGCGTGTTGGAACACTCACAGGACTGCGACCTACTTGTGATGGGAGCGGGGCCGCAGAGTGCCTTTGAGAGAACCATGTTCGGGGCGGTGTACGACAGGATAATCAGGTCGGTCGATGTGCCCGTCATGGTACTCAGGACATCCAAGAACGAGAGAGGCTCGGCAATCCCCCTCGCACCGCACCATGTCAGTCGCAAATACCAGACGAAACCTAGATGAGTGCCCCACCGAACAGCTCCGACAGCGCCTTCCTAGTCGTCTCAGTCAGGTCCATGCCCTTCGCCTCGTCGTACGCAACCCATCTCATGTCAGTCACTTCGGAGCTGGGCTTCTCGAACCCGCCTGTGGGACGGGCTAGGAAGTCGACCAGGACATAGTGGTACTTCACATTGCCAACGTCATCGACGTCTATCACGTCGAAAGCGTTTATCAGCTCAAGGACTTGCACCGTTATTCCCGTCTCCTCCTCGGTCTCTCTTATCCCGGCCTCCGCGAGCTTCTCACCGACTTCGACAAGCCCTCCCGGTATGCTCCACTTCCCGGCACCGGGTTCGAAGGCCCTCTTCACAAGTAGTATCTTGCCGTCTCTGATCGTCACCACGCCAACGCCCACCAATGGACGGATTGGATACTCTCTATTGACTGGTTCGTCCGTCATGCTCAGCTCCCTCTCCCCTTCCTTCTGGCGACCACGATCACGGCAAGTACCAAACCACTCACACCCGCTACTGCCAGCACGGTGGAGTACAGGAAGGAGTATGAGTCTTCTCCCGAGTCTGTAAGGTCAAGGATCGTTCCGATGAGGGCGGAAGAGATATCTTCCATCTGTTCACTCGAGAGCTTGTCGGCAGTGTCGGATTCCGTGTGGTAGTACGGGTTGACAGGAGCGTACGTGTGTGGGTCGAGTTCCTCGATCATCAAAATACTGGAGTACCCTTGGTCCCAGAACGAGGCGTGGTCGCTGTATCGGAGTGATTCGTTGGGGACAACGTCGACAAGCAGATCGACATTATACGCGGCCACTGCATCGGTCACTGACTGTGCGATGCTGATGGATTCATTGTTAGTGACCAGGGTCATGCGGCTTTCGTTCCCGGCCTGGAACCCTATCATGTCCATGACGAATGTCGCCCCGTACTCGATTCCGTCACTCGCCTCGGCTTGGGCAAACGCGGAGCTTCCTGCAAGCCCGCTCTTGTTGACGAACCCCCTCTCCTCCGCTCCGAAGGCGACGAACCGTGTAGCTGCTTCGAACCTGTCACAGTTGGCCAGGACATAGGCGATCTCAAGCATGGCAGCCACCCCGGATGCGTTGTCGTCGGCTCCTGGCGCAGATTCGTTCTCCGCCTCTGCGATGCTGGTCGCGTATCTGTTCCGGGAATCGTAGTGTGCCCCGATGAGATTGAGATCGGGTGCGACGCTCCGTGGATTCAGAGTCCCGATAACATTCACGACGGTCTTGCCGTCGGCCACGAATTCTTGTAGCTGTGTTTCGAGTCCAATATCTTCCATCCATTGTTGGATCAGAAGAGCAGAAGCCGCGGCCTCATCCGTGTGGAAATCTCGCGTCTCGAACGTCTGCAGCTCGAGAATCGTCTGGAGAATCCTGTATCCGGATACTTCATTGATCGTGTCTGCCTTCCAGTCCGCGTCGCTGGTTGAGGGCCCGGTTTGGACTTGTGAGACGTGTACTGCGAATGCGAGGAATGCTACCAACACCACAGCCCGTTTCATTCGAAACTCACTCCGCCCTGCATAGACAGCCTGCCCGAGGATTCGTGACGAGGGAAAGGGATTCTGACAACGATATTAATAGCTATAGCCAATTCCGCTCCGTGAGTCTCACAGATGCCTTCAGGACGGTGAATAATCGGCTCTCCAAAGAGAGAGTCCGCGCGTCGTTCCACCCATACAAAGAGCTGAAGCATACCTGGCGTGCCAGTGACGGCGTGCTGTCCTTCAAGGTGAGCGACTACGTGAAGGGCGTTCCGGACGAGATTATGACCTCACTTGCGTGGTATTTGCTCTGTCGGGCAAGGAAGAAGGCGTGTCCGGAGGGTATGAGCCAGGAATATAGAAACCACGTCCGGACGCAGCAGTTCTGGCAGGCTCGACGCCAGCTGTACCTCAGTCGGGCCAAGAACCTCTCATTTCGGCCGAGAGGGAGTGCGAGGGATCTCGAAGATGTGTTCTCTTACGTCAATTCATACTACTTCGGAAGCGTGCTGGAGAAACCCGAGCTTGCGTGGATTAGCGAATCTCCTAGGTCCAGGGTGGGCTTCTATCACGCACCGTTGAGGATTCTTGCGGTCAACAGGGCACTCGATTCGGACAGGGTTCCTCGCTTCGTCCTCGAGTTCGTGGTGTACCACGAGCTGCTACACGATGCCGTGGGTCATATCGACGGCGCATCGAGAAGGACTTACCATACGCGGGAGTTCAGACTCCGGGAGCGCGAGTTCTCGAATCACGATGAAGCTCAGAAGTGGTTGACACGTATCGTCGGCAAACAGAACAGGGCGGGTCTAGCGAAAGAGATTGTCCCCCAGGTGTAACAGCGCGGTTCATGGCATGCGTTCGCAGTCTCACCGCCCTGACCCTCCTGGGGGTTGGTGTAGTGCGCCGATTTGTCCCCTGCACACGTTCCGATGGCACACCGAAATTCACAGAGGGGCCCATACAGCGCACTCCGTCCAAGCAGAGCATCACGAGGATGCGTCTGATGGACTGCTTCTTCTAGGTGGTCGGAGGGTTATATCGTTTTTGATGGTCCTGCATCTGCAATGATTTTTATAGCCAGAGTGTATTATAATCGATGATGGCAGCGTTAATCGGCTGCTCTGGGTGGTCCTACGACGATTGGGTGGGTAGGTTCTACCCGACAGACCTTACGAACAGGAAGAGCGAATGGTTCGCGTATTACTCCAAGTACTTCTCGACGGTCGAAATCAACTCCACGTTCTACAGAGCTCCTAACGAGTTCGTCGTCAAGTCATGGATCGAGAAGGGCGTACAGAAGCCCGGATTCGAGTTCTCCGTCAAACTGCCCCAGATGATAACCCACGAATCCCTTCTACGCGACTCTCCTGAGAAGGCCGCTGCCCTGGCCTCTGGCTTCGAAAATACCTGCTTGAGACCACTCGCCGAAGTAAACCTGCTCGGCGGTGTGCTGGTTCAGTTGTCACCTTATTTTCGCTTTGAAAAGCCGCGTAACCTCGGCAGACTCCGGTCGTTCTTTCAATTGGTGGACACCGAGGCACACGAGTATGCTGTCGAGTTCAGGCACAGGAGTTGGCTGAACGAGAAGGGTAATGAGGTGACTTCTGATGCTCTTGAAGTGCTTCAAGAGTTCGACGTCGCGAACGCCATCATCGACGGCCCCGGATTCCCTATCACGCGATCGCAGACCTCGAACCATGCGTATGTCCGTTTCCATGGCAGGAACTACGATATCTGGTTCAAGGACGAAGACGAGGACGATTACAGGATTAACCGCTACGATTATCTCTATTCGATCGATCAGCTCGAGGCCTGGAAACCAAGGCTCGACGAGCTCCTGTCCAACTGCGACAAGGCGCGGATATACTTCAACAACCATGGGAGGGCGAAGGCGGCGAAGAACGCGTTCCAGATGATGGACCTCTTCGGGATTCCACACGATCACAAAGACATCGATATACAGGATCAGATGACGCTGGGCGGCTTCAACTGACTATCTTGGCCGTGCTAGACCCGTCGGGGAGCTCTTCAACCCTGATCACCGTCGACATGAGGTCCTTGATATCCTCCACGTGGGTGATGAGCATCACCTGCCTGAACTGGCTTGAAAGGCCTGAGAGGGCTATCATGACGCTTCTCATACGTGTGGGATCAAGGGACCCGAATATCTCGTCCAGTATCAGGAAGTTCATCTGGCTGGTGCCTGCTCTGTCCGCTATGATCCGAGAGATAGCCAGTCTGAGGCTCAGGTTTGCCAAGTCTGCTTCTCCTCCAGAGAATCGGTCTATCGGGTGCAACGCACCTTCATCGTCCACGCTGATCTGGTAGTCATCATCCAATTCTATCCTGTCGTACTTACCCTCTGTCATGAGGCCGAGGATCTCTGAGGTCATCTCGCCTAGTGCCGGGGCAACCTTTCCGATCAGATGGTCCTTGAAATTCACGAAGGCCTCCTCCAGCGAGCCGAGCTCGTCGACCTTGGCTTTCTCCGATGCTACGACTTTCTTCTGCTCAATGATCAAGTCGAGCTCTCTTTCCGCTGATTCCGATTCGGCCGTCGACCTGTCCAGTGCTATCTTGAGTTTGTTGACGGCGTCTCTCGCCGAAGTCAACGCATCGTAGCTTTCGTCGAATTCCCTGATCGAATCGTCGTAGAGCCGTCTCTTGGGTTCGAGGGCCTTCACCCGGCTTTCCAGCTTCTTACCCTCCTGCTCGTTCTTGAGCATGGCTGTTCGGAGCGACCCGAGCTCTTCCTTCATCGTCGCAAGCTGTTTCACCCGTTCTCCCAGTTGGATGAATTCGTCATGGGCCTTGCGCAGTCTCTCGACGGATGTTCTGACCTCCTCGTGTTCCTTGGCCGAGTACCTGATCTCCCCGAGCTCTTCGATTTCGAGCGTCCTTTCTGCTAGGCGATTCTCGAGCCGCTTGAGCTCGGCAACTCGCGTCGTGATGGAGGCAATGGTCCGTCTTGCCGAAGCCAATTCCTCCTCCTGATGTTGCACCTTCTTCTCCAGAGCCGTCATCCTGTTGTTCCGCGCTGTCAAACGGGACCTGATCTCTGTGATGGCATTTTCATCCTTCGAGATCGCCTCCTCCGTGCCTGCTATTCCTTTGCGAAGTTTCGTGAGGATGAGGTCATACGCGTCTTCCAGGGTCCTCTCGCAGGTCGGGCAGACTCCTTCCTCTCCAGCGCTCTCGATGTCCGCAAGCTTCTTCCGGTCCTTCGACTGGCTGGTCTTCTTCTCCGAGATCCTGGCGGTCAACTCGGCGATTCTGGTCGTCAGCTCATCCTTCTCGGATTCTGACTCCGTCTTGTCCTTCTTCGCCGATTCTATCTTTGACTGGGCCTCACTCTCCTGCAGTCTGCATGCGTCCAGCCTGGGCGCTTCCTTTCGGATCGCTTCGATGTCCTCTTTGATGACCAGGATCTCCCTCTGTAGGTGCTCTCTCTTGTCGTGTCGGGATTTCTCGCGCTCGGTGGTATCCTTCGCCTTCACAG
>JAEHCN010000103.1 GCA_020696395.1 Thermoplasmata archaeon
CAATCGATGCTGGTGAGATATCCGACTTCATTGCGAAGGTCCAGGATTATGGGGCGAAGCATGTCACCAGCTCAAGGCTGCTCGTCGTCAACGACACCCTGTACACGGCCGGCTCGCTTTCGACGTTCTCCATGATACTGGCGGCGGGCTCCGTCACTGACAAGGCGGCGGTGCCCTACTCGTATTCGTGCGACTACACATCGCACGAGGCCATCGATGTCGGGGCCGACGACTACACCGCGACGCTCTTCGCGGCGTACGACACACCGTCCGCGAACAGGACGTTCTCGGTCTCACTGCCTGCGAACTACGAACTCGTTGACAACAGCAGTGCGACCGCAGGGTCGCATGTCGCCGTGTCAGGCTACGAGGTGTTCGCCGTCGACCCTGAGGAGTTCATAGGCGGGCCGGAAGCGGTCTCACTCGCCTTCGAGAAGTTCGAGAGGCCTTCCGTGGGCGCGGGAATGGAGGTCGAGCAGGGCCTCGTGTACGCTGTGACAGACGACGGAGGCAACGTTACGAAGTACATCGTGCGCGTCGACTCGGAGGTCAACTTCACCGCGATGGACTCGTTAGACCCGAACGGCAACCCGATGTTGTACACATGGAACTTCAGCGATGGTTCGGCTGAGGTGACGACGGCCAATGTCACCGTCGTTCACAACTACACCACCGCCTCCGCGAGCCGCATGGTCAACCTGACCGTGACCGACTCCGTCGGTCTGACCAACTCGACGGAGATCGAGGTCGTATGCGACAGCGTTGACCCCGTCCCTGTCATTACAGTCAGAGACCTCGAGGTCAACGGGACCACAGGCATCCTTGAGGTGAACCAGAGCGAGACCGTCTGGTTCAACGCGACATCGTCCTCGGATGACGCGGTTGCTGCCGGCGACGAACTGGGAATGATCGACTTCTTCGAGTTCTACTACGGCGAGGGCAACGAGTCCGAGAGGATGTCGTGGGCTGATGACGAGAAGAACGTCTCGCACGCGTTCGCCGAGGCAGGGACGTACGAAGTCGTGCTCAATGTGACCGATGTGGTCGGCCACTGGAAGAACATATCTCTCACGGTCAAGGTAAACGACTCGGACGCTCCGAGTGTGTCGTTCGTCGTGAAGAACGAGTCATACGGGACGCTGCTCGTCGAGAACAAGACGATAGTCCTGGACGCGAACGCGACGCTCGACAACCTCGACGACAAGGAGGACATGTACTTCTCCTGGGACTTCGGCGACGGCCTGGGCGACGATTCGTGGCTCAACGGGACAGGCGAGTGGAACGTGACACACGTGTTCCAGGCTGTCGGGACCTTCACGGTGACGCTCAACGTAACCGACTCGTCGAACAACACCGGTACGATCAAGCGTTCTGTCAGGATCGAGACGAGTGAGAGACCGAAGGTCATGTTCGACAGTACGAGACTATTATACGAGCCTGCGGAGTTCACCGAGGGCAGCGAGGGTCTCATAATCGTCAACCTGACCAACAAGGGCAGCGCAGTGGCCACGGGCGTGGTCGTGAAGTTCTACATAGTGGGCGAGGACGGCGACGAACTGATCGGCACTGCGACCCAGCTCCTCAACGGCACGCAGGTCGTGACGACGATAGAGATCGGCGGCAAGGTCCAGGTCGAATTCCCGTGGACCCCCGACTCCCGCGGGACGTACAAGATCAGGGTGAACGTCACGAGCACTGGCCAGCTAGGTATCGAGTCGCTGACCACAAAGATCGACAACATGCTGGTCGTCAAGGAGGCCGCCTGGAAGCAGTGGGCCCTTTGGGGCGGCATCATCGCGGTCATCGTCCTGATACCCGTGCTGCTCTATCTGAGAGGCCGCTGGTCCAAGCACGAGCGCAAGGGTCCGCGCAGGGACAGGGACAAGGAACGGGCCAAGAGGGACAAGCGCGAGCGTAAGGAGAAGGACAAGCTTGAGAGGCACGAGAGAAGGGAAAAGGAGAAGCAGGAGAAGCCAAAGAAGTCCGAATGAGCGGTCTCGCGCTCCTACCGACCCTAGAAACCACTTACTGAAACCTCTTTACCGCTGATTTTCGTTTACCACCGTGTCATGACTGCTACTTGGCGTCTCGTGGACAGCGGTCAGCTACCGACGGCGGAATCGACCGCGGTCGACGAGGCCATGCTCGAGAGCCATGCCGATGGGGCGGTGCCGAACACGCTCCATTTCTATACCCGCTCCCAGCCGACGGTCTCATTAGGCCGCTTCCAGATGGTCACTGAGGCTGTAGATGTCGAGGAGTGTTCGAGAAGGGGTGTGGCCCTTGTGAGGCGCTGTTCCGGTGGCCGGTCCATCTTCACTGACCCTGGACAGCTGATATACGCGACGGTGCTCACGGTCTCCGAGATAGGGGGAGACGCGAAGGCCTCGTTCGCCCCGATATGCTCCGCCGTAGCCCGAGCGGTCAGTTCGTTCGGTCTGGACGCCCGACACAGCCCCATCAACGATGTGGAGGTGGCCGGTAGGAAGATATCCGGGAGCGCTCAACTCCGTAGGCGTGGCTCGGTTCTCCAGCATGGCACGGTGCTCATCGATGCGGATATCGACGCGATGGAGGCGGTCTTGAAGCAGAGTTCACCCAGACCGACCGAGCGGGTCACCACGCTCTCCCGGCTGATGCCGGTCCCCCCGGGCATGGCCGAGGTCAGGGCAGCTATCGTCGAGGAGATGGGGCAGTCTTTCGGTGTGGGATTCGAGAAGGGCTCGTTAACGGACACCGAGCGTGCGCGCGTCTCGGAGCTCGTGCGCACGCGGTATGGTCGGGAAGAATGGAACATGAGGCTGTGACTACATCTCCTCAGGCGCGTCGAGCCCGAGACAGCCCAGCGAGTTCCCGAGCGCCCACTTCGCCGCCTCGACGAGCGCGAGTCGCGCCTCGAGGGTGTCGCCCTCCGCCCTCAGGACGGGGACATACCTGTAGAACTGGTTGAACTGGGATGCGAGCTCCTGCGCGTACGACGCGAGCAAGTGCGCCTTCCGCCCCTCAGCACAATCCGTTATGATGCTGGGGAGCATAGCAACGAGCTTCAGAAGCTCACGCTCGTGGTAGGTCTTGAGCTTGGTGACCGCCGCAACGGCAGCCGCCTCCGCGGCCCGTTTCCCGGCCTTCCTCAGGATCGAGCACGCCCTCGCGTGGGCATACTGGACGAACGGCGCGCTACTCCCCTCGAAGTTCAGCGCCTCCTCCCATTTGAACACTATCTGCTTCTCGGCCTGAATCCTTGCGATGTTGTATCTCAGGGCACCGACGCCTACGGTCCTTGCGATCTCCCGCATGCGCTCCTCTGACAGGTCCGTCCTGCGCTTCCGGACCTCCTCGTACGCCCTCTCCACTGCCTCGTCGATGAGGTCGTCCAGCGTCACCACCGTGCCCTTCCTGGTCGACATCCGCCCCTCTGGCAGCGACACGAACGCGTAGAACACCGCCTCGGGTCTCCTTTCCGAGCCGATTATCGTCAGAGCGGCCGCCAGCTGTTGCATGCCGAGCTTCTGGTCCTCTCCCAGTATGTTGATAGCCACATCGGAGCGGGCGAACTTGTCCAGGTGGTACGCGAGATCCCTCGTCGTGTACAGCGAGGTGCCGTCCGACCTGGTGAATACCCACTTGGTCTCCCTACCGGAGACATCGAACGTCTCGAGCTCAAGGTACCGCGCGCCCTCGTCCTCGTGACAGTAGTCTGACCCGACCAGCTTCGATATCACCTCGTCGACGCTACCGCTCTCCACCAGCTTCGACTCCCAGGTGAACTGGTCTATGTTCACGTTAATCTGGCGCAGGCTGTCCAGCATGCCATCGAGCACCCGTTCGCTGGTCTCCCTGTTTATCTTGACCGTCTCAGGGTCTCCGTGCTCGAGCTTGTACAGGAGGTCGTCTATCTCCGCGAGGACCTCGGGGTTGGCATCGGCCTTCTCGTTCGCTCCGCGGTAGTATGATACGAACCTGTGGTCGTCCTTGTCACGGTCCGCAGCTTCGCCGATGTCGAGGTTCTTCACCCCCCAGGTCATCGTCGCGACCTGCCTGCCGACGTCGTTCACGTAGAACTCGGTCGTCACGTCGTATCCAGCGAGCCGCATGATCCTTGCGATCGTGTCGCCTATGATGGGGTTCCTCGCCCTGCCGATGTGTATGGGCCCGGTCGGGTTGACGCTCGTGTGCTCGAGCAACACCTTCACGCCCTTCGGCTCCCCGGAGCCGAACCGTTCCTTCAACGAAAGCGCCTTCTCGAGGATGCTCCCGGCCAACATGTCGAATCGGACATGGACGTTGACGTAACCT
>JAEHCN010000104.1 GCA_020696395.1 Thermoplasmata archaeon
ACACCGTCGGTGGCGTCTCCTCCAGGCCGAGCTTGCCTCTCAGCTGCTTGTCCTGGTCCCTCAGCGATACGAGGTGTCCTGTCTTGGATATCAGTTCCGCGACCTTCCGGTGCGCCTCCGCCATGTAACCCTTCCTCACGGCCATGTTCCTGAGTGCCATGACGATGTCGACGATCTCCACTCCTCTCGGACATCTCTCGTAGCATGTGAAGCATGTCGTGCACAGCCACAGATCGTCCGACGGCAGCACGTCCTCCTCGAACCCCAGCTGGGTCCTTCGGATCAGCTTCCTTATTCTGAAGGCCGTCTGCCTCCCGGACGGACAGCTTCCCGTGCATGTGCCGCACTGGAAGCATAGGTTGACGGTCTTGCCTCCTGCCTCTACCACTTTTCTAGTGAATTCCGGTTTAGGCTCCTTCGCTTCTGCCATGATCGTTCACCGGAGGCGTGAACGGGAGGCTGCCTATTTGAGGGTTTTGCTGAAAAGGCTACACCTTTACCTTTTAGGGTAAACCCAAGCCCTCCTGGCCTGTGCGACGAATTCGTCGATGTCGTGGTGTTCGGAGCACGGCACGGCGACGATGGAGTGAATCGACCACGACTGTTCCTCTGCGCCCTGAGCCCGGAGTATGCCTCTTCTGACGAGGCTCAGGTTGACGAAGTAGCTGAGGTCGGTCCTGTCCAGCAGGGCTGGTTCGAACAGCCTCCTCGTGATGGAGAACCTCTCGCCGCCCTGCTCGAGGTGTCTGAACCCTAGCCTCTGCGCCCCGAAGGCCAGCTGAGCGAAGTCCTCGCCCGAGCGCCGGAGGAGTAGCAAGTCGGAGCCGACCTCCACGCCCTTGATGTCCTCTGCACGCTCGATTGCCCACAACGGGTCGTCCAGTATGATGCAGTCGACCCTCATCTCGTCCATCATGCGCAGGTTCTCCTCGTCCGTGGATATCGTGACGCGGCAATCGATTCCCCTCTGAGTGAGCGCCGAGGCCGCGCTGAGCAAGCACAGCTCAGACACCAGGGTGCCTGCGACGTGTATGGATCCCCTCTCCTCTGAACGCAGGCGGAGCGCCTCGACCCTGGCTATGAGCGCTCTACCGGCCGCCGTCAGTTTGGTCCCTCTGCTGTCGGACTTGACGAGCCGTTCCCCGGACCGTTCCTCCGTCTCCTTGACGTACTTGTACAGCACGGGTGTGGAGATGCCGAGGGCTGCTGCGCCCCTCTTCATGCTGCCGTGGACCCCCACCGCGGCGAGCGCCTCCAGCTGCCTGTTGCTTATCTCTCCTGCGTCTGTAACGAATATGATCCTGGGTCGTGCGTCCGTATCCGTCACCTCCTCTTCTTCAGGCTGTAAGCGCTCAGGGTCAGCAGCACCACCGCTAACCCCGCGAGTATCAGCAGCTGGGGCCACACCTCCCCGAGTCCCCATCCTCTGATCATTATCGACCTGCATGCATCGACCGCGTACGTCAGGGGTATGAAGGACGACACCGGCCTGAGCAGCTCCGGCACCGCCTCGAGCGGCCAGAACACGCCCGCGAGGAGTATCGAGGGGAAGAGTATCAGGGGCATGAACTGGACTGCCTGGAACTCGTTCTTGGCGTTGGATGACAGTATGAATCCCAGCCCTTGGCTTCCTATCCCCAGCAGGAATATCGTCAGCAGGACGAGGAGTGGGCTCCCGACTATCTCCACCCTGAACAGTATCACCGCCGCCAGGAGTATCACGGTCGACTGTACGAGCGCGACGAGTCCGAAGGCTAACGCGTACCCGCCGACTATCTCTCCCTCCGTGACGGGCGTGGTGAGGAGCCTGTCCAGGGTCCCGTTCGCCCTCTCGTGTACGAACGATATGATGGACAGCATCAGCGTGACCATCATCGCGGCCAGACCCATCACACCGGGTGCGAAGAAATCTATGAACTCCGCCCCCTCGCCGTAGATCATCTCTGGGTGGACCGCGATCGGAGGGTTGAACCCGTACTCGGTCACCAGCACCCTCTGTACCGCGGCCGTGACCTCGGCCACGACCGCCTGCGCTATGTTCGGGTTGCTGCCGTCCAGGAGCACCACCACCTGACACGGCGAGACCGGCAGTCCCTGCTTCATTGCAGCAATCCCCTCCTCCACCTCCGCGGTGAAGCCCTGCCCGAACACGACCGCCGCCCACGCATCGGCATCTCTGACGACGCCCTCCGCTGTCGAGAGTGGGTCGGTATGGCCGTCCGAGAGTATGCTCAGCTTCAGCGTGTCCCCGTATGAGATCTCCGCGATTATCGCGTCGGCCACGGAGCCGTCGGAGCCGCCGGTGTCCAGGTTAAGTATGGCTACCTCGACGTCCCTGAGGTCTCCGCCGAAGGTGTATCCGAAGATCGCTATCATGAACAATGGCATGAAGATCAGGAACCCTGCGGTCCTGCGGTCGTGCCTGAGCGATCGAAGGGTCTTCCTAGCCACGGCGAGCATCCTGTGGCCGTTCATACGCTCCCCTCCTTGGCGTTGGCTAGGAAGGCGTCCTCGAGCGTGGTCGTCCCGGCCGCCTTCATCAGGGATTCCGGCGTGCCCTCGGCGATCATCTCGCCGAGCCTCATCATCCCGACGATGTCGCACCTCACGGCCTCGTCCATGTAGTGGGTGGTCAGCACGACCGTCTTCCCGGCGCTCTTCAGCTCGGCGAAATAGTCCCAGAACCCCTTGCGCAGCTCAGGGTCGACTCCAACGGTCGGTTCGTCCAGGAAGACCAGCTCCGGGTCATGGACGAGGGCGCATGCGAGCGAGACCCTGTGCTTCATGCCGCCACTCAGGGTCGCGACTAGCGAGTCCCGTCTCTCGGCGAGGTCGATCATCTCCAGGAGGTCCTTCTCCGCGCCCTCGAAGTTGCCCCTGGACATGGAGTACATCCCTGCGAACAGTTCGAGGTTCTCGTGGACTGTGAGGTCCGTGTAGATTGCCATCTCCTGAGGCATGTATCCTATCCTGTGGATGACTCCCCTGACTGGCACCTCCTCGTCGAGCAACCTCGCCGACCCGGAGGTCGCCCTCAGCAGCCCGTTCATGACTTTGATCGCGGTAGTCTTCCCCGAACCGTTCGGGCCTATCAGACCGTAGACGACCCCTCGAGATATCTTGAGATCGAGGCTCGAGACGGCCACCAGCTCACCGAAACGCTTCGTCAAGGCGTTCGTCACGACCACATCTTCTGTCATCTTCCCACCTCTCGTCGAACGCCGTCGAGGAATATGCTGACGAACCCGGATATCACGCGCTCGTCCTCCTTCGGTCCAGGCCCTTTCCCCGACAGCAGATGCCTGGTAATGTGATACGACTGGATCATGCCGATGAGCGATCTGGCGGCGATGTGCGGGTCCATTTCACGTGTCTTCCCAGCCGTCACAAGCCCCGCCATCAGTCCCTCGACAAGATCTACGGCCTTCTCGAAGCCGGGGTCGCAAATCCTTCCCTGCATATCCGGCATCCTCCAGGCGTCTCCCAGGATGATCATGGATAGGTGTCGGTTGGTCTTGAACGCGGCGAGCACGGCCTTGGCAGTCCGCTCCAACAGTTCTTCAATCGGGACGGCCGTGTCGACGGACACCCCGATCTCCATCTCACTAAGGTTTGCCCTTTCCCGTATGACCGATGCGAAGAGCGCTTTCTTGGACCCGAAATGCCTGAAGAGCGTGACCTCGTTGACGCCGGCCTTCGCCGAGATCTCCTTGGTGGTCGCCCCTGTGAACCCCCTCTCGGCGAATAGGTGCAGGCCCGAATCGAGGATCCTTTCTCTAGCGGAGTCCCCTCCGGTATCTCTGCCAGTGCCCGAACTCATTATTGAAAGTAAGCACTTGCACGCATATATGGGTTACTGACCGCTTGCCGGCCTACGGCATCAAGGCGTTTTCTTATCGCTGACAATCGAATCGACGCGGCCATTGACCAGGCCATGAACGATTAAATAGACTCGGAGGCATTAGCAGAATGTTTTCGAATGCCCCCGGGAAAATACATTCTGAAGCTTTGCCTCCTCGGAGACGGGGCGGTCGGCAAGACGAGCCTCGTCAGGAGATACGTGTTCGACGTGTTCGACGACAAGTATCTCATGTCCTTCGGTACGAAGGTCTCCAAGAAGACGGTCGCGCTCGACGATACCCAGGTGGACCTCATGATATGGGATATCTTAGGTCAGCGTACCAACAGCACGTTGCACTCGGCCTACTATAGGGGCGCGGTCGGTGCGCTGATAGTCTGCGACTGCACCCGCCCCGAGACGGTGGCA
>JAEHCN010000003.1 GCA_020696395.1 Thermoplasmata archaeon
CGTTGGCCCAGGAACCGAAAGCTCTTCTGTTGGATGAGCCGACCGTCTACCTGGATATCAGCGGCCAGCTCGAGATAATGGATCTCGTGAAGAAGCTTAACAAGGAGCGGGCGCTGACGATTGTAGCGGTCCTCCACGACATCAATCTCGCAGCCAGATACTGCGACAGGATAGCGCTTCTCCACCAGGGGAGGTTGGAGGCAATAGGCCCGCCGAGCGAAGTCTTGAATCCCGAGACGATACAGTCCGTGTACGGCGTCGATGTCGCTGTCAGGAGAGACCCATTCACACACGGCATATACGTCATGCCCAAGTCGGTCGTCGCGCCCGCTCGGAAGAACGGGGCCCGTGTCCACGTTCTCTGTGGGGGCGGGTCAGGAGGACCGATACTAAGGCAGCTTGTCGAGCACGGCTTCTCGTTGTCCTCCGGCGTTCTGAATGTCCTCGATTCGGACTACGAGTGTGCGGTAGACCTTCACATCCCTGTCGTCGCGGAGGTTCCCTTCTCCCAGATTAGCGATGAGACAAATAGAGACAACCTGAGCAGAATCGACGACTCAAGGGCGGTCGTTGTGTCACGTTTTCCCGTCGGGCCTGGCAACTTCAAGAACCTAGAGGCCGCTAGATACGCGCTGGACACTGGCAAGAAGGTGTTCGTTATCTCGGGCCCCGGTTTGCCTTCCGTAGATTTCATAGGCGGGCGAGCCGATGCCTACCTGCGAGAGATCATCAAAGCTGGCGCGGTGGAGGTGTTGTCGTTGGACGAACTCGCACGCCAGCTGGGAGCCGAGCTGGAGGCGTTGAAGTGAGAACCGAGCCGTTGCGTGACCTCAGGAAGAATACCGAGCTCCTCATCCTTGCCAGGCTACTAGAGGATCCATCAGTTAAGATGCGAGACGTGGCCGCCGATCTGGATATCACGGTCCAGGCAGTAAGCCAGTATCTATCCTCCATGCGCAAGGCAGGCCTCGTCAAGGAGCAGAGAGGTAAGCTCAAGCCCACGAGGAGAGGCATGCAGAATCTTCAGGAGCATTTCGGCTCGCTCAAGACCGAGGTTGACGCAGTGCTCAGGAGGATCATGGTGGTGGACACGTGCGTTGCCATCGCCGGGAAGAGCATTCAGAAGGGGGATAGGCTCGGCCTCCTGATGGAGGACGGCATGCTAATGGCCTATCCGAGGGGGAAGTCGAGCTCAAAGGGTGTCGCTCAGGAAGCCGCATCCGTTGGCGATGATGTGCTGGTCGGCAAGCTCGAAGGGATAGTCGACATGAAGCTCGGTACACTTCTGATCGTGGAAGCCCCCTCCGAGCACGACGGCGGGTCCAAGAAGGCAGATATCGACAGAGCGAAGCAGCAGATCGACCGCCTCTCCCCTGGCCTGATAGTGGCCGGAGACCTCGTCGGTTCGGCGCTGTTGGCGAAGGCGACCCAGGAGTTCTTCACAATCCACGCCCCGGTGGAATCAGCGATGAGCGCTCTCACACGAGGGGTAGATGTGGTGTTCTGTGGCACCCGCGAATCCGTGGACGGCATCCTCCTAGCGGTATCCACACTGAGAAAGGAGACCGGGTACTCGATTCGCTCGACATCAATCAGGGCCTGATCCCTGGATTCTCCTCCTCGCGATTACTCAATGATTTATAGTGCCACCCCCTTTGTGTCAGAGGTGAGTTCGTGGAAGTGGCGGAGGCTATCGATTACAGGAGGGCGCTGAGGGCTCTCGACACCCGTGTGATAGAAGACAACAAGGTCAACGCGTTGGTCGAGGCTGCGAGGCTATCTGCCTCATGCTTCAATAACCAACCATGGCGATTTGTGTTCTGCACGAGCCCGGAGAGTGTGAACGTGCTCCGCACGGCGCTGCCGAAGGGAAATGCGTGGGCCACTCGCGCCCCCATGATAGTCGTCGTCTCTGCTGCGGAGAAGGACGACTGCCAGCTCGGCGAACGTCGGGACTACTTTTTGTTCGACTGTGGATTATCCGTGGGACAGATGCTCCTTCGGGCGACGGAACTGGGTTTCGTCGCACATCCGATAGCTGGGTACGACTCCGTGAAAGTGAGAGCCGCTCTCGGCATACCGGAAGAATATGTGGTGATTACCCTGATCATCTGCGGATACCACGGTCAGGACGACTCGCTCCTTTCGGACAAACAGAAGGCGGTGGAGGCGGTTCGTCCGGAGAGAAAGCCGATACCTGACAACATCTACAGGGATTCCTGGAACAGGCCTTTCGAGTGAATGGCATACTCCTCGCCTGCTCCGGCGTGGCAATCATCGAGAAGACATATATCCCGCCTCTGACCATCAGGAGTTCGTCAGCGTGGGATCATCATGATCAGGTGCTACGTCTCAGAGCATGGGGTGCTCAAGGAGGTCGACAAGACCCGCATGGGGGACTCGGTCTGGATAGACCTTGTCGCTCCCGGTCCCGATGAGGCCGAAATGCTGAGCAGGGAGTTCGAGATCGATCTGCAGGACATCGCTGACTCACTAGATCCGAACGAGCGGCCAAGGGTGGAGATAGCCGAGGAATATGACTTCCTAATCCTGAGGAATCTGCTTACTGACAGCGCGAACGAAGATAGGATTGACACGATCCCGATCGGGATAATCCTGACTTCTCAGCATGTCATCACGATAAGGATTGGAGCAACATTCGCAGGGAGCGAGGTCACTGCGGATTTGAAGCGTCGTCCCCCATTGGACACGAAAGAGGACGTATTCGTGGCCGTGGTCCGTCGGGTTATTCGTGACATGGAGCGCAAGATTCGGCCAGTCGAACGGAGGATAGCCCACATACAGGGGACGATTCTCACCGCAAGGAGGCGCGACGTAGCCGAGGGCGCATTTGCCCTGAGCAACAGCCTCATTCTTCTGAACACCGCCCTCCTGTCCGACTTGAACGCGATATCTATGTTGCCCAAGATTAGAAACCTTCAGATGATGAAGGAGAAGATGGACATCATGGAAGACATCGAGAACGATGTCGCACAGCTCTACGAAATGACGACGATATACCGTGAGATAATGTCGAACATCCTGAACGCCTACGAGTTCGCCGAGTCGAACCAGCTCTCGACAATTATGAAGACCCTGACATCCATCAGCCTCATACTCATACTGCCGACGCTCCTCGCAAGCCTTTACGGAATGAATGTGGCTCTCCCGTTCGAGGGTGACCCATACGCGTTCTGGATAGTCATAGGTCTCTCTGCGATCGCCGTCGCTGGTCTTTGGGTCGTTCTGAGACTCAAGCACATATTGTGATATTGCCCCCGCCCGTCACGTCAGCAGGTATCTGGATTCAAAGGGGACCTCGCGAAAGTTCTTGACGGACGTAAGACAGTCTCCCTCTTCAGGGAGCGTGCTAGCGACTGGGTTCTGGGTAGCAGTACTAATTATAGGTCTCGACCTCCTATATGGGACCGTTCACTCATGATATACGTGGTCGACATAGCGTTGGGCGCACTCCTGGGGGCATCTATCTTCCTCCTTATCCTAGCAGTGGTTTCCCACAGACGCAGCGGTCTGCTACCGCTACTACTCGTCAGCATCGGCCTCGGGGTCCATGCGTCCTTCACACTCGTCGTCCTGGTCGTTGGGCATTTCACGGAGTCTCTGTCGAATGTCGACGGTTACCAACTACTAGCGTTGGATGCCGCTGTATTCGTGGTTGTCCTTCTGGTTGGTACTCTTGGAGGTAGAGCGGTTGCAGGATCCTCTTGACCTGGAGAACAGGAAGAGAATATTCGAGTGCGTCAGGCAAAGCCCTGGTCTTCACTTCCGGGAGATCCAGCGCCGGACGAGCCTCCCTATAGGCGTGCTCGAGTATCACCTCAATTATCTTGTTCTGAGGGGACTTCTCTCTCTCGAGAAGCAAGATAATTTCTCGAGATACTATCCAGAGGGTCAGCTGAGCAGCGACAAGCAGCGGATTCTATCGGCGTTGAGACAGGAGATTCCGCGGGGGGTGATCCTCTACCTGCTTGGGAACCCTGGGGCTACGCATGGCGAAATCCTGTCCAACTTCACGGTCTCTGGGGGCACGCTGTCGTATCACTTGAAGAAGCTGACCAGCAAGGGAATCGTCAAGGTGGAGAAGAAGGGTAGGGAGTCTCGCTTGACCGTCATCGACCCTGACAAGGTCGCGGACCTTCTGATCGTCTACAGAAGGACTTTCTTCGATCGGTTGGTTGACGAGTTCGTTGCCAGGTACGTAGAGGGTGGCAGGTAGACAGCGCCGAATCAGGTCCTCTTTCTGTAGTACCGGTTCTTCTCGAGGTTGACGATGTCTGTCGGGTCCTCGTCGCTCTTTCTGCGCGCGACCGCGTATGCTCCGACGGTACCGATTGCGACGACCCCTATGACCACGCCTATCACGACGGATTCGCCGGATGTTCCTACCGGGATGATGTCACCAGGAATCTCTGCCTGCCCTCCCCCGATTGGATAGAGCCCCAGACTGGGGTCGTGCATCACGCTCACGGTCGTATCGTTGTAAGGTGTGGACAAGTACACTCTTAGCGATTCGCCATCCGTCCTGTACAGAGTCGCGATATCAACAAGCTCGTCCTCGTCGCCGGTCCAGCCTATCTCCGCCTGGCTTGCCCATCCGAAGAAGCTCTCATCTTCGCCCTCCTCGACAAAGGTGAAGAGCTGCTTGAAGCCGTTGCGCGGAGTGAACTTGTGAACTATCTGGACGTTTCCATCAGTCTCGTTCTCGTAGGGGTCGCTCTCCGTCACAACATCGTCCTGGTATCCATGGAACGTGTACTGCTCCGGCATCGATGTCGGCGAGAAAGTGTAATCATCCATCATCATGAGGCCAATGTCGATCGCCAGGTCCTCGGCGTAGATCGCTTTGTTTATATCGATCGATATGTCGAACTTGAGTTCCGTGGACCCGTTCACGTCATAGTCTGGGGAATCCTGGACATCATTGTAGTGTGCCGAGTAGTTGTCGCTCGTCACGATGAAGCTCACCCTGGCCTGCGCCCAGTCCTCGATGATCTCTATCCCCGGCGTCCCTGAGTCCGCGGGTCGGTCATTCTCGAAAGATGCTATCCGCCTGTTCATGTTTAGAGACGCGGTCATGTCCATGGTGACAGTCTCTCCCATATCGGCGTCAGTCTCATGTGCGACGCCGGAGAAGGTCCAAGTCGCATGTTCAAAGGACGCGCGGTATGGGACATCTTCTATCACGAGCATGCCATCTTCGGTGGCATTGTATCCAAAGACCGCTGACATCACCAAACCGTATCCCAGTGAATCCTCCTGGTCAGGGGGAATTATCATCGCGGCAGGGAAGATCTTCGATATGGCGATGTCCATGTCGCCAGTCTCTATTACCACGGCCTCCGCAGTTTCAGCATACGAAATAGTCTGGTCTTGAGCGGAGGCTCCACCAGGCGTAGCGATGAATCCTGCCAGAAACGACGTGCAAACCAGCAGGGCGAGCAGATTCCGTGCTTTTGGCATGCCTGGTACTCAATCACACTTGTCTTTATTAAGCCATTTGGTACACACGTAGAACTGGAAGAGGTTGCTGCGACATGCTGTCCTACCGGGGCTTCCCGTACCGTCAGTATGCTCAAAGTATGCTCAATCCGAGCCAGATGGAAAGCGAAATCGTGTTCGAGGCCTAAGAATCTCCTCCCTCAAGCGAATGTCAAAGGTGGAACCGCAGCCCATGCATGGCTGGCCTGAACAATTGTCAGTAAAATGCTATATAACGCAGTTACGACATAGAACAAAAGGGCTGCCCTCTGGTAGCTTCAAAGCGAAAAGATAGGGGAGGCTTAGAGAACATGAGATACAAAAGAGCATGGGCTATGGTGACAGTCACGCTGCTGGGTCTTCTGCCAGGGGCGTTGATTGTCGGTGGAGCGGAGGAACCATCCGTCCCGATTCCCGTCACGCCGGCGGACAGCGAAGGATACGCGGTCTTCTTCGCTGACAACATGGCATTTGCGCCGCAGTGGCGAACGGGGAACCAGGTGAGGATCGAAGCGATGGTTCTCAAGGCTGGGGACTTCAACGGAGATGGCGTGACTAACGCCTCTGACATCCCACTGGACGTCAGTCTCGGGCTGACGCAGGCTGAATTGACAGCCAACCCGGATCTCATTCTTGGGACGTACATGGTGTCAGTCCCTGAGATATGGGTGACTATGTCTGGGCCTGGCGGAACGTACGAGTTCTACTCGTACTTCGCCGATGGCACGGCCGATGACACGGACACGGTTGGCAGGGAGATAAACAAGGCAGGACACCTGATCTACGGGTTCCTGTGGGACACCACTGGCGTCGACCCTGGAGTGTACAAGGTGTCCGTCTCGATACCCGCTGAGTACGATGTGGTCATGGCGATCGAGCACCTGACCCTAGAGGAGGAAGCCGAACCGATAGGGTTCATCGAAGTTCCCGCCGCTGGAGCGGAACCCGTGTCTGGCACCGGAGGAGTAGCCGACGCTACGAACGAGGCGTTCATCTACCTCGGGGCGATAGTTGAACGCGGCTCGGGCGGCGGCGGTGGCAACGGAAACGGCGGCGGCGGAAACGGCGGCGGCGGAAACGGCGGCGGAAGGAAGTAAGCGGAGTTGCCAGGCTGCCACGAAACCTCTTCAGCAAACCCTTTGACAGTTTTTCCCTCGCAATGATTAAGTGGAAAAACTAGAAGGGGTTTCTTGCCTGCGCCACTCCGCATGAATCGCTATACTGGTCTACAGGCCGGATCTCATTCTTGGGACGTACATGGTGTCAGTCCCTGAGATCTGGGTGACTATGTCTGGGCCTGGCGGAACGTACGAGTTCTACTCGTACTTCGCCGATGGCACGGCCGATGACACGGACACGGTTGGCAGGGAGATAAACAAGGCAGGACACCTGATCTACGGGTTCCTGTGGGGCACCACTGGCGTCGACCCGGGAGTGTACAAGGTGTCCGTCTCGATACCCGCTGAGTACGATGTGGTCATGGCCGTCGAGAGCTTGACCGTCGAGGAGGATGCGGACCCTGCCGGGTTCGTCGAAGTGCTTGCTGCCGGATCAGAACCGGTATCCGGAACCGGCGGAGTGGTCGACACCACAAACGAGGCGTTCATCTACCTCGGGGCGATAGTTGAACGCGGTTCGGGCGGCGGCGGTGGCAATGGCGGCAACGGTAGCCACGGTGGGAAGAAGTAGAGCATCATCCTGACGGGGTCGCCACGTCCGGTATCGAAACAATATGAAAACCCCTTACCTTCTCTTTGTGCTCGTTCGGTTGCTCTAGAATCCAAGGATTGAATCAAAACATTGGCATGCTCACGACCTCCTCCTGGAGCATCGGTGAGCATGCCGATTTGCGTTTGTCCTCAGGGGGCGAGGTCCGGAACGGTGTCTATCTCCCCTTCGACCTCTGTCAATTGGTCGTCCCATGCGATCTCAGTCACAAGTTCGTCCTCAAGGTCAATGATAGAGTCCAGGTCCTCGAGATCGGCTATGTCTGCTTCTGTCCAAACCACGACCGATATCGCTATGGAGTCTCCGTCGTCGTATGCCGCGTCGTCTCCGGACAGCGTCGGAATCTTCACAGTTACGATGTACCCTTCCGAGAATGCATAGTCATCCTCGGGGTCAATCGTGATAGAGATATCACCCTCGCTGGTCGATCTGGTCACCTTGGCCTCTGGCGTCAGTGTCATTACCTCGTCGATTCCAGGGACTGTAGGCAATGTCAGCTGTCCGAGTGTCATGCCTTCCCAGTCGTCTCTGGCGTCGGAATCGACTATCTCCACATTCAGGACATACACGAACTTAGCGTAGTGAAGCGGGCAATCTACCTCTGCGTACAGATGGTCACCCTTGACTTTGAGATTCATGGTCCTGTTTGCAAGCAAGTCGGTCCCTACTACTTCGCCTGTGACGTCGTCGATGACCGGCTCTTCCAGGTAGGCCTTCTCCGATTTGAAGATGACTTGCTCCGTTATCGGAGGTCCTGATTCCCCGGGCATTGCCACTGAATACAGCGCTGAAACGCTCAGCATCGCGCACACGGCTACGGCTCCAAGAAGAAGCCCTTTCTTCCTCGAAGGCCGGCTAGTCTCTTGGCCGGTGACTCGCCCGGCCAACTCACTCTCGAACTCCCTTTCCAACTTCTCACCTTCTTTCGTCGAGGCGTCGCCCAGAGGGACCGTTCGCCTCCCTGGGGCGCTTCGTGATGCCCGCAACTGCGCTGGCGGTCAGAAGGAGTCCGATCGAGCAGTCTCTTACCTCTGTCCGCCTCTCAACTTGCGTCGAAAGCCCACCCGGTTAAGGCATCTATACGCGTTGTGGTACAAATTTCAAAGAATGGGACGAAAATAAAACTGTTAACTGAATTGGTCAATGGTTCTTCCGAGGAATAAGTGAAACCCTCGATGCGACGCCTCATTTCTTCCTTCTTGCCAGGTCGTCCAAGGCCGAGAGGAGACTCAGCACCTCGGCCTTCGAGTTGTAATGTACAAATGTGGCGCGCAACATAGTCTTCTTCTTGTATATCGCCGGGACGCGCGAGTAGTAGTCCTCCGCGCCCACAGCCAGCCGGTACCTGTCCCAGAGCTTCTTGGAGAGCGCGCGATCCGGGTAACCGCGCAGGTTGAACGAGAACGTAGGGTCCCTTTCCCACTCCTTGCTAACGTTCGAAGGACCGTAGAGTCGCAATCCAGGGATGTCGTTCAGTCCGGGGGTCTTTCCCTTTCCGTGAAGCGCGATGTCCATGAGTTCCTTCTCGTACCTCTCGATCGTCTTGAAAGCCTGTATGAGCCTCGTCCTGCGCGCCTTACCCGGCTTCGGAGGGCGCTTGGTGGACGGTCTTCCGACCCAAGCGAGATAATCGATGGCTCCGGAGATCGCAGCGAACATTGCCTGGTCCCTCGTCCCCTGCTCCCACTTCTCCGGGCCGCGCTTGGGGGATGGCAAAACCTTGTATGGCGACAGCTTCCTGATGTGCTCCGGCTTCGCATACATGAAACTCCCATGTCGCGAGAACAGCTTGTATCCAGAGAACACGAGGAAGTCGCATCCGATCCTTCTCACATCCACAAGCTCGTGAGGGACATGGTGTACGGCGTCAATGATGAAATACGCTTTCGCGTCGCGGGCGATCTTGCCGATCTCCGCGAGATTCGTCCTCGTGCCAAGGACGTTCGAGGCAGCAGAGACGGTAACCACCTTCGTGTTCCTGTCTACAAGTTCCTGTACGGCGCCTGGGTCCAGCATCCCCGTGTCTTTGTCGAACTCGGCGAACCTGAGCTCCTTTATCTCCAGGTTCGAGCCAAGCTCGACCCAGGGGTTGATGTTCGTGTAGTGCTCGTATCCTGTGGTCACTACGTTCTCGCTACCTGTGAACTCTCTTCCGAAAGCGTAACTGAGGCCGAACAGAAGGCTGGTGGCCGACTCCCCAGATATGATCGTGCCGGCCCCCTCGGCGTTCAGAAGGTCTGCTACGGCCATCCTGCCTTCCCGTATGGTCTCCCCCGCTCCTTCCGACTCCGGGAACAGGTTGCCGACGTTGGCGCTCCAGTTGACTCTAGCATCGTACTCTCTGTCAGCAGCGCGCCTCGTCACCAGCGTGCCTGCCCCATTGTCCAGAAAAGCCCGTCTTCGCCCTGCAGGGTCTGCGCTCACTGCGGGGAACTGTCTGCGGATTCCTGCGAGAAACTTGGAGTCGATCCTCATGGCGTGTGGATATGACGACGTACTTGATAAAAATTGACACCGAGATTCTCGGTCTCGACACTAGAAATCGAGAATTGAAGGGGTTTTTGGTGGGCAGGAGAGCCGCCGAACACTAAGGTAACTATGGGGGAGACCTTGTGCATCCCAATGCTTGGGTTACGGCTACTCCTGGCCACATGCAGACTGATGAGGACTCGGCTCTCCTGACTCTCCGTACAAGAAGTCGTAGAGGTACTCGTTGCAGGAATCACAATCCTCTGTCGATTCGTCGTCCGGGACGTCCTCTCCCAGGGTGTCGCAGCTGCCGTCCTTCAGGCAGTCCCTGTCGCAATCTCCGTTGCCCTTGTCCTCGTCGAAGGCCGCCACGGTGGCAACACCGCCGACCATCATAGTCGCGCCGAGTGCCAGCGCGATCCACATCTTTGCGATCATCTTCCTCTTGCCTCGTTGACGGGTCTCGGCCCGCCGTGGTTCGAGCAAGAGGGTGGTATTGATATGTGGTTTGTGGTACAAGAATCAAAGGCTAGCACAATCTTCTATCTATTTAGCCAGGAGGCGCGATTCCGAGACATTATCGCCCCTTCTCGAGAGTTCGCTTATCTGACCTTCATCGCGTGAAAAAGATTGGTCAGAAGTGGTTTGTGGAAGTGGTCTTCGTCTCTTGGCAGGCCCTCTAACATCACTTGCTGCGATAGCGGCTCCCTCCGTTGGAGTTTCCACCGCTTTGGTCGCCGCAATGATTGTTTCCGTCACCGTCTTCTCCGTGGCTGCCGCCATCTCCTCCGTTGCCACCGCCTGGGCCCTGTGGAATCAGCTGGCCGAGGACAATCCACCCATATCCTCTGTCCTCCAGTGGCGGATTGTCAGACGTAACATTGCCTATGCCGATGCCGTAGAGGTAGTAATCTGGGTTGTTCTCCTCCAGAAGACTAGAGAACGGGTATCCATCGTTCAGAAGGTCTCCTTCTACCTCCGGGTTGTACAGGTGAGCTATGGCGTGAGTGACATTATACCATTCCCCAAGCCTTACCTCGACGGTGTAGTCCCCGATTCCATTTATCGAATCCAGAACAGATGTGTCCCAGAGCATCCCGTAGATCAGGTGGCCACCCTTGTTGACCTCGCGGCCCAACTCGCCATCAGACTCGCCTACCCATTCTCCCGTCTCAGGATCCCACTCCCACTCGGCGACGAATGCCTCACTGTATCCATCCGGGCCTGTTATCGTAACCTCGATGTAGTTCACGGAGACCATCCTGGTCTCGTTCAGGAGTTCTGGATAGTTATTCAGAGCCCACTGTTGCTCGGTTCCAGCCAACACGACCTCAGGTGGTATCGGAAGAGCCGCTAGGGACTCCGCAGACACGTTCAAATCCGAATCCATGATATCCTCTGGCGAATCGAGGTCTGTCATGTTGATGACCATCGCTTCGATACGCACCAGGTTGCCGATGCGCCACTGCGGCGCATAGACCATGTTGTCTGCAAAGAAGACGGCACATGGTATCGGTTCGTCCGTGTCTTCAGGCTCCGTTATGATCATGGGCACACTGTCCTCGTGCGCAGCGGCGATGCTGACGCACGATGTTGTGGCAAAAAGCACCGCTAGCGCTGCCACGAGTACTCTCCTAACTCGCATTTCTTCGTTCCCCCGTAGTTCAGTCATATGCGCGGTACCAAGCACCGACGCCTCACGGGGAAGGCATCTAATCATATATCATACGTTCGGCCAGAAACAGCGTACTGACACACGCAGAAGCCACTCGGTCATAACGAGGTTAAGATGGGGTTGTTGAACGGCAACGGGGAACCGACGGAGGGAGGGGGGGGTCGATAGGGGATTCTCGGAAGGTTTTCAGCTCCCTCTTGTAGAAGCTCCTCTCTCGCTTGCCGGAACGTGAGCCGTGTTTCTCTTCGTGACTGTTCTTCGTACCCCGCCTTGGCTAAGCCGTTCCAGAGGTTGTTTCAACAAAGGCTATGACCGCAATCACCTAGATTATGGGTGCAAGGTCGACATCGAAGCCGTGAAGAGGCGGGAGTGGTCTTCCGCAAGATCAGGACGCGCGTTCCGCAAGAACTTGAAATACGAAGCAACGATTTACGTGAGGTCGTATGCGGGACCGGAGAATCCGCCAGCTGCCGATAACCCGCGTGATTGGCACGCTTGGCCAAGAGATAATCGAGCTGACTCCGACGTTCTTCAGATTCTTCGCCAAGCTGCCGAAAATCGTACAGCGTTCGATCAAGATATTCCTGCCGTTCTTCGTCCTCATGGCACTCACGATAATCCCTTTCCCTCTCGATCAGCAGGTGCAGTACGCGTTGGCAATCTTCGTGTGCGTTTCCATGCTCTGGACGTTCGGAGGGCTCCCGCTGCCTGTGACCGCCCTTCTTGTGCCAGTGCTGTTGACTTTCTATGGCATATTCAAGACGGATGAAGCCCTCAAATCGTTCGCAGATCCAGTTGTCTATCTTCTCATGGGGGGCCTCATCATGGCGGAGGCGTTCAGAAAACATGGCGTTGACCGCAGGCTTGCGTATTCTATCGTTTCCAGGTTCGGAGGGGATGTGGGTAAGATACTGTTTTCGTTCATGCTCGTCTCGGCCGTTCTGTCTATGTGGATATCGAACACCGCGACAGTCGCTCTCATGATACCGGTCGTTCTTGGGATCGCGGCAAGGGCGGGTGAAGAGAAGGGTAAGCTGTCCATATTGTTCCTACTCGGCGTAGGGATTGGGTCAGCGGTAGGCGGCATGGCGACGATAACTGGGTCTGCGCCGAACGCGGTCGTATCCTCTCTGCTCGCCCAGCGGCTCGCTGAGGATGGTGCGGTATGGACGTTCGTTGACTGGATGAAGATCGGTCTTCCGACGAGCATCATCTTGCTGACTGTTTCGTGGTATGCCTTGAGAAAGATCTTCCCGGTTCGAATTGAGTCTCTAGACATCGCCTCGGTCAGGAAAGAACTCTCGGAGATGGGGCGCCTGTCCCAGGGCGAGAGGAAGACGCTCGGAATATTCTTCCCGACCGTGGTCCTGTGGGTCGCCGGGGCCGATATTGGCGCTATGTTCGGTTTTCCGCCCAGTTTCATGAGTGCCGCGATAGTTGCGTTGACCGCTGCGGTCCTGCTCTTCGCCAGTAAAACCCTTGAGTGGCAGGATGCACGATCGATTTCTTGGGATATATTTCTCATCATCGGTGCTGGACTGGCTCTCGGAGAAGGTCTTCAGCAATCCGGAGCCGCTGATTGGATGGCAGAAGCCTTGGTTTCGCTCACTGGAGACCTCCACATCCTCCTCATCATGTTCGTGGTTTCCGTAGTCTCCGTAGCCTTCTCCAACTTCATGAGCAACACCGCCGCAGCTGCGATACTCGCACCGATTCTCATCGGCATGTCCGATGTGTTGATGGTCGATCCCAAGCTGCTGGTTCTCGTCTGCGCTCTTTCCGTTTCGGTGTCCTTCATAACCCCGATAGGTACTCCGCCATTCACTCTCATCTACTCTACGGGAATTCTGTCCCGCAAGGATCTGGCAAGAAGTGGCCTCAGGGTCTCCCTGCCGGCGATTCTGGCGATCCCGACTATCGTCTACTTGATGGTGAAATTCGGCTTTGTGTGATTTGGAGGTGAAATGGTTGAAGGTGTTGGTGATAGGTGCAGAGAAGCTGGGTGCTCAGGTTATGAAGCAGTTGAAGAAGATACCGGAGATCGAGCTGGTCGTGGCCGAGAGACGAGAGCGGCCAGTGGCCGTAGAATGCGGAGTCATAGACAAGGTGGACATAGTTACCCATGTCACATCACTTAATTTCTCCGAGGTGCTCGAGCGCGCGAACCCTGACTTCGTGATCCTTGCGAGGACGGTCCAAGATTGGGAGAAGACCGAGACGCCAATGGGCTCGGAGTACGTGGAGGGTATGGAGCGAGAGCTGACCAAGTTCGACGTGGCTGTATTTCCGGTTGACGGCAGGGTGCTGGGTCCCTATTGATCCGTTCAAGACCAGAATTTCCTGCTAGCCTTGAGTATGTCGAGCCCGTTCAGCTCGCCAACGAGCACGTTGTTGTTGTCTACGACGGGCAGGTCGTTGAGGTGGTTCTCGACCATCAACTTGGTCACGTTCACGAGCATCTCGTTGTATAACACCTTGACGGACTTGCCCATGACCTCCGTGACCTTGTCGTCCGATATCTCGGCCAGCATCCTTAGCAGGGAGGTGACGCCTGTGCTTCTCACCCCGAGTAGATATCCCGCATGTCTCAGCAGGGTCTCAAGGGTGATGGTCCCCTTCAATTTCCCCTCGCTGTCGACTACGTACACCTTTCTCGTTTCGCTGTTTTCAACAATCGCCTCGACAGCGTTCTTGAGGCTCGCTTCGGTCGAGACGGTCGCTGGTTTGACGGCCTTCCCCACCTCTGCCATTACATCGGATACCCGGATATCGCCTACGGGCTTATCGTCCACCATACACCTTCTCCTCCACCATCGACAATGATGCCTCTTCCAGGTTATCTAGCTTTCCTTCTTGAGGTAAACCACCCTCTGTGGGAATGGTATCTCGATGCCTGCCTCGTTCAGCTTGCGGTAGATCTCCTCGACGAGCCTGTCACGCGCGGCGATGCGCTTCCCCCTGTCGTTTATCCAAAGCCATACAATGAATGTCAGAGCCGAATCACCCATCTCGTCGAAGATGATGATCGGCTCTTTGTTCGGGTCGTCCAGAAGCGAGTACGGGTTGTCCTTGATGGCTGCCATGATCGTTTCCCTTACCTTGGTCGGATCGGAACCATAGGCCACGCCCACGGTCACATCCACTCTACCGGGGTCGGACACGTTGGTCATCCTGGCAATCTTGTCGTTGACGAGCCTGTTGTTGGGGAGCGATACGATTGATGCATCGGTATAACGGTACAGGCGCGTCGTCCTCATGCCGATCTTCCGCACCTCACACCAGTCCCCATCGCTCAGGATGATCATATCTCCCTCGCTGAATGGCCTGTCCAGTAGGATGAACATGCCACTGAAGAAATTGGAGATCGTCTCCTGGAGTGCGAAGGCAAGCACCATCGATATGACGACACCGCCAGCCACGAACATGGTGAGGTCGACGTCCAGCGCTCCCATGGCGTATCCGAGTGCTGCGAAGGCTATCACCACCACACCAAGTTTTTCGACGACGGGTATCAGCACATCATCGACCTTGCTGGCGGTCTTCTTGGAGATGATCTTGCCGTAGTACACGATTATCTTCTTGAACAGTTTGTAGGCGAGATAGAACACGACGAGGACGACTACCACGCCATATATCGATATGACCGTGTCCCTGAGATCTATTGGTATGTGCATATGGAGCGCGTCCATCGAGTTGACCAAGCCGTACAAGAACACGAGTAGCAGGACGGGAGTCCTGATTATGCCGAGAATGATGTCATCGAGCATCGAGGTCGTCTTTCTCGTGAACGCCCAGGCAACGCCGTCCATGATGTAGGCGATGGAGAATGCTATCGCAAGCCAGATGATTACATCCAGGAGGAATACGCCCCATTCGTTGTCCAGCGGGGACGGCAACGGGTTGTCGAAATAGCCGAGTACCTTGTTGGCGCTGGCAAACGCTCCGACAATGGTGGTGTCAGCTCCTACGGAGGACACCTGCACTAGATGCACCCCCTCGTATACATTGAGAGTGACCGTCAGGTTCGCCTCCTGGGATCCGCTTTCGAGTGGAGCAGTGACCGTTACGTTGACAGTATCGAAACCATCTGGAAGTAACGTGATTGGGGTATCGTCGGCCTCGCAGGTCCAGCCGCGACCGGATATGCTTGCGGTCACGATGACTGTGAGGTTCACCCCAGAATCGGCATTCATTATGGTCCAGTTGTAGGTGGCGCTCGATCCCGCGGTGACTTCCTTGGCGTAATCGTCGATCGACAGTACCTGCACGAATTCCGTCTGGGCTGCGCTTCCCGTGCCAGCAATCAAGGTCGACAGTAGAATCACGGATGCTGCAATCGGAGCGAGTCTCAGAGCCAGTCGTTTCGGTCCATTCGCCTTCAAGCATATCACCGCTGAGGGTCTCCCATGGGAGAACACGAGTTGCTGACTTAACGCTTTTGGCAGAATCCGACCGACTCGAAGGCCCGGCCGGATGTTCGGGGTCGATCCGATCTAGCAGGCGCTAAAATACCCTAACCGCCATAACGCTTCCGCGGATCCGTGACGGCGATGGTCAGGCCTAATCCGAAGCTCGAGGAACTCAGGGGCAATATGCTCGGGACCGAATTCAAAAGCCGAAAGAACAGGGTGTTCAGGGCTACTGATCAAGGTATGACCGTTGTTGTGAAGGAGTTCTCGGACAGCGAGGTGGCGTCTAAGGAGTTCTCCGTGTTGATGAGGTGTTCTGCCGGGTCCCTCCCGGTACCTCGGCCATTGTCGACTCACACGCGCGCGATAGTCATGGAGAGCTTATCTGGCGAGACGGTGGCGGAAGCGCTCGATTCTGTATGGCTGGGCACAGGACCGATCTCCGCCGACGAGCGGGCCAAGCTGCTCGATATCGTCGATGGCCTCGGCGAGTGGCTTGCGAGATACCATGCCCTGTTCGAGTTCAGGATGACGAGAGGCGATGCCATCATGAAGAACTTCCTCGTGAGCGACGGCAGGATCGTCGGCATCGACTTCGAGGAGGCATCGGAGGAGGATGTGATACGCGACCTCGGCGAGATGTGCTCGAGCATCCTCAGCATGCACCCAATGTTCACGGGCGACAAACTCGCTCTCTGCAGACGACTCTCCGAGCGGTACTTCGAGCTCACGGGCGCAGAGAGGGCCGCAGACTTGAGCGCGGCGACTGCGAAAGCTCTCAGACACTACGCCAATTACAGGACCGACGGTGGGGAGTTGGTGGCAAGAGCCGCCGTGATCGAGAGCGACGGCCTGTTCTCATGAGAATAGTGGTAGGTCGACGGAGAGATGTCCGTCCAGCTGAAAGATTACCGTTGCCAATGCGACCGTCGCGAGAACTGCCGCGCCGTCAGATAGGGACGGCTTGCGGGGATGCAGCAATGTGCGATCGGGATAGTTGCCGAACCCCCTGCCTGTCATCGAGGCTGCCAACGAGTTGACCTTGAACATGGCCGAGAAGAACATCGGTAGAACGGTGTATCTGGCGGACCGTACTAGCCCTCTGACGCTTCTGTCGAGTCTCAGCCCTCTGATTGCCTGTGCCTCCCGGACTGAGTTCAGCTCAAACTGAAATATCGGCACGAACCTCATGGCCAACGCAGGAAGGTAGGCGTAGCGGTAGGGCATGCCCACAGACATCAACGATGACGACAGGTCAGAGGGCTTCGTGGTGGCAATCAGCATCCATGACATCATTATCAGGCAGAGGAACTTGCCCGCTATAGTGATTCCCGCCGAGACGCCGCCTGCGGTCAAGCTGAAGAACGCGACGGACCAGATCTCCTCTCCCGAGTGGTTGAAGATTATTTGGGCGATGAATATCGCGAAGGCGAACCCCACGACTCCCTTGGTGAAGATGCCCCTCGTCCGGAAGTGTTGCTTCGCTGCCAGCACGGAGATAATCAACGTTATCATAAGGACGGGGGAGCTGATCAGTATCACCAGAACCGATGCAGTTACCAACATCAGAATCTTCGCGACGGGATTCAGACTTACGGCTCCTTCGCCCCTCAGAGTCTTCAAAGGCCTCCCTCCCTGGACAACATGTCCCAATACCTACTAGGAACACTCTCGGTCGGCCCAGAGGCGACAACCCGCCCCTGGCTGAGGGCGATCAGGTCCGTGCAGAACCCCCTCGCAAGCTCATGATCGTGGGTCACGATTACGATGGTCTTTCCTTGGTTCTGGAGCTTCTCCAAGATGTTGACGACCCTGGTTGCGTTCCCCTTGTCTTGTCCTGCGAAGGGTTCGTCCAGCAAGATTATGCTGGGTTCATGAGACGAGCCTGATAATATGTTCACCCGCCTCTTCTGTCCGAAGCTGAGACAGTGTGGGTGGACATACCTTCTCAGGTCTTCGTGCTCCTCGAATTCCTCCACATACGATTCCGCGGTTGTGGGTGGTGCGTCGAAGTTGCGCGGAGCGAAGAGCATCTCACCCTCAACGGTGTTCTCGAAGATCTGATGGTTGGGGTTCTGGAAGATGAGTCCGACGTCCCTGCCGATTCTCCAAGCCTCTGCCCGTCTATCAGGGGTGACCGTGCTTCCGCAGACGACGATTCTCCCCTTCTGAATCTTCTGAAGCCCTGCTAGATGGCGTAGAACGGTCGTCTTCCCCGAACCATTCTCTCCCATCAGAGCTACGACGGACCCGCCATTTATCTGGAATGATACATCGTCTAGTATTGTGAAACCATCGACTTCGTAGCTGAGTTTGTCGACAGAGATGACGGCTAAAGCAGACGCGTCACCTGGGCGTCTGTACTCAGGCGGAGCGATAGCTTCTTCACGAATCCTCCCGAACTCCCCCTGCCCTCGAGCGCAGTTCACGGTCATCCTGCCGCCATCAAGAACCATAACCCTATCGACCAAGCCGATGAAATCCTTCAGGCGATGCTCTACGATGATCGCCGTCAGATCAGACTCATTCTTCATACCCTCTATCGCTCTGATCACCTGGCCGACCGACCTTCGATCTAAGCTCGCGGTCGGCTCATCGAGTATCAGCAGTCGAGGCTTGACCGCGAGCATCGAAGCTATCGCGACCTTCTGCTTCTCACCTCCTGAAAGTGTCGACAGCATCCGGTCCCTTAGGTGGCTGGCTTTGACACTGGACAACGACGAGTCAATGGCGCGCTCGATATCCGCGCGGCTGAACCTCAGGTTCTCAGGGCCGAAAGCCACCTCCTCCTCGACGGTCTCCGTGCAGAACTGGGTCTCAGGATCCTGTTGGACCATGCAGGCTAAGCCTGCAACCTCGCTGGGCTCCGTGTGGATAGTCCCATCGAGCCTGATCTCCCCGGAGATCTCCGCCGGGATCATATCCGGAATGAATCCACAGACTGCCTGCATCGCCGTAGACTTGCCCGAGGCACTGTCGCCTGCTAGAAGGACGAACTCGCCCCGTCCGATACTGAGAGTTAGATTCGAGACCGCGGGTCTCGATCTTCCCCTATATCTGATGTTGAGATTCTTGATGTCCAGCATCTATCTCACTTCGATAGCGACGACTTCTTCGACCCAGTAGCCTCCTTCATAAGCGTCAGCAACTAGCCGGAAGTAGCCCTCATCGTCGGTGATTATGATTCCATCTTCTTCCATGACATCCGCTAAATCGAATACGGCGAAGTACCCGTCTCTTCCTCTGACTACGACCTCTGAAGCTCCATCCTGAGGGACGGCTTCCGCCAACAAGTCGCTCAAGAGAATCCCGGTGTAGTCTCTGGGGGCGACATGAGTGACTGTGCCGACCAGCTCGGCGTTCACCACCACTTCCCGGTCTTCGAAGTCGTCGTATCTGAAGTCGAAGGGGTTGTCGACATCGCCCTCGACGCTGATTGCATCTCCTCCATGCAGGGTGAACACGAACATGAAGTAGTAGACGGCCCCGAGGATGAAGACCGTCAAGAAAGAGGCTACCGCCGCCAGGGACGCCCTTCTTCGCCTCTTCGCCTGTCTGTTCCTCTTCCACGCTTCATCTTCAGCTGAGCGTTGGTCGACGAACACCTCCTTATTCCCGCCGACCACGCCTGCCTCCTCCAGTGCCTCGAGCATCTCAACTGAGAGCCAGCCACCGAACACCATGCCGGAGGCGCAGGCGAGCATGCACAGCACGAGGATCAGGATCCACGGAACACCCGCAAAGAATAGTGTCTGGAACACAATCACGTTGACCGCCGCGGAGAGGCCGCCGGCAGCGGAATACGAAAAGTAGTCCCTTCGGTCCTTCGCCTTGTCGCTGAAGAGGACCATGTCAGCCACGACTCCCTGCATCAACGACACGACTACGATGACGACCCCGTGCGTGCTCCCAGTGAACAGCTCCACGACGCCTTTGAGCGCTCCTGTGACGGTTCCAGCGCCCTTCTTCTTCGTTATGCCTATCGCCAGGATGATCCAAAGGACATGAAGTCCGGCCATGAACTGTCCTGCGCCGAAGGGCACGCCGACGATGTGGTTCATGAGATTCCCAAGGTACCCTACGTAGGTCGAGAGGACACCGCCCAGAGCAGACAGTAGAGCGATGGTGATGAGATCCTTGGTCGAGAGCATCAGTCGTTTGGTCACGGGCACGGTATCACCTCCACCAAGGCGACGCATTTGACCCATCTCGCCCCGGCTGAAGGATACACGACGTATCCCTGTCCTTCGTAGGAGGTGGCCTCGCAATCAGGGTTGCTGTACTCCCCATCAGGGGCAAGCATGACAAGCTTGGGCCCATCCCCCCATTCTGGCACCAGCTCTGATTCATAGCTCAGCGCCACCACCATCTCCCCTTGGAGCTGAAGCCATGCTTCGTTCGGGTAGACGTTCAGGTAACCGAATTCCTGGAGGTAGCCGTCTGAGGAAGTGACGCGTAGCACATCCCCCTCAATGATCCCTCCGACCAGCTCGACCAGGTTCGCAACCGAGACCCCCGAGTAGTCACCCGCTCCTCCGATGTTGTCGTAGAGGTTCTCGAACGAGGAATATCCTTCTGTAGTCGACATCGCGAACATCTCGTCATAGGACAAGTCCAAGCGCGATCCCTCTCTTCCGACGAGAGTCACGAGGGATAGATTCGAAGCATCGATTGCGGCCTCGACCTTCTCAAAGACGAGGTTGTCAGAACCGACCACGGTCACGTTCACGAAGTGGTGTTCGCCGTCGACAAGAGTTGCCCCCGCTCCTCCAGTGATGATGAAATCCGTATCACCGATGACTGTGTGGTTGAATGCGTGTATGTGCCCAGTGAAGACCGCCTCGATGTCATCCGTTTCGATGAATTCGAGCATTCGGTCGCACGAATCCGGATATAGCGTATGATTATCACCGAACGGGTCGAAGCACGGCGCGTGGGTCACGATGACGTTCCTGGTTGCACCGCTGAACTCCTCTCTCATCCATGATATCTGTTCCTCGGTGACATTGAGGTCGGACGAGTCAACAATTACGAACCGTATGCCCCCGAAGTCGAAGCCGTATTGAGTCGGGCCGAACCTCGTCTCGTACTCGGTTATGCCATCGTTCTTCGCGTCGTGGTTGCCCGGCGTGGTGTAGACCGGGACGGGGGAACTGCATAGCACTTCCTGGACTGCTGCGAACTCGCTCGGCATTCCCGAGGGGGTCAGGTCCCCGCACAGTATAGCAAACTCGCATTCTCCGAGCGCTGAGAGCATCGACACGAGAATCTCATTCCGTCCGTGGCTGTCTCCGAGGACAGCGAACGTGAGGCTATCCTTCGCCGTCGGCCTGATGCATATGTCGTCTGAGCTGCCAGTTGAACGGAACGATATCGAAGTGTTGTCCGGGAACTCGTATTCGTCGACCCCTTCAACGGAGGACCCCGCGACGCAGTTGCGGAGTTCCACATCTCCTTCGAAGCCGTTCAAACGGAGTGATACCTCCGGCTTGTAGCACCAAATCTCCACCGCATCATCAAACTGCGCTCTGACGATGCCTCCATCGACTACGATATCTGAACCTGAGGTGAGGATGAGCCCTGATTTGTATGCAACATGCAAGCTAGCAGCGATTACCAGCGTACATACCGCTAAAGCCGCCGCCCGCTTCCTGTTCATCTCCTCACTCTGGAAGGTCTACGAGGTCTACCCTGACCACACCTTTGACATTCGTCGATCCCGGCAAGTCCTCCCCCGTAAGCATTAGGGGGTATTCCTCTCCTGTGAAGTACTCTCCGTCGAAAGTCAGCGCCAGTATCAAGGAATCATTGTATTCCACATCTTCCACAGAAAGGGTCTTGCTGTAACCATCCGACCCGGTGACCTTCACACCGTAGCCAAGGTCTGCGAGCGTGTCGTTGAACAGCCAGTGAGATGAGTCCGCTCCGTCGACGAGTCCGACCAGGACCCACAGTGGGATGCCCGCGTAGCTGTGCTCTTCCAGGTCTTCGGTGTAGTTGTAGTAACTGACATGCAGCCCCTCGTCGCAGTTGAACAACGCGACGAAATCCCACTCGGTGAATGTCTCCGTCGTAAGGCCTGCGAGTGTGAGCTCCCATGCCGGGGTTTCTACATATCCCTCGATGGCTATCCGGACGATGTTCCTAACCTTCTGGGAGCCTGCAAGGTCATCGCCGACAATCCTCAGTGGCCAGTCATCCTCTGCAAGCACCTCCCCATCCAGCTTGTAGGCGACGATGATGCTGTCGTTCCTGGCTACCTGCGCCGCATCAAAGGTGGCCGAGTACCCGTCTGAGGCGGTGACGTTGACCGTGTATCCAGCCTCTGCGAGCGCGTCGTTGAACATGTAATGACCATCAGGTGCATCCGCTTCGTCCACTGCTGAAAGCAGAACCCATAGTGGGATTCCCTCGTAGTAGTGATCGTCATCATCGTCCGTGTAGTTGTAGTAGGTCGTGTGGTAGTAGCACGTGGCCAAGGACTCGAAAGTCTGACTGTTCATGTCCATCGTAGTGACTCCCTCGAGCTCGAGGGTCCAGTCGTGGACGAACGGGGCCACGTTCAGCTCCTTGACCATCTTTGCCCAGAAGTGTCCGTCCGTGACGGGCTTCTCCTCATCGTCCACTACCACTATCCTCAGACTGTCGTAGGCAAGGCGCTCCCCATCCTCCTCGTAAGCAAGCATCATCGTGAGGTCATCCGGTCCAAGGAGCTCGCCGTCGAGGTTGTAGGTAGGGAAGGTCCCGTTCTCGACCTGTCCTGAGTTGTAGGTCATCTCGTACCCGTCCCAAGCGACGGTGTTCAGGCTGTAGTTGTCGCCGTCGTAGACAAGGTCGACCAAATCACTAACTGGTATCCCCGTGAAGTTGAGAGGGCCGACGATGGTCCCAGTAGATTTCATGAAGTACCCGGAACCTTCGTAGGATTCCATGTCCGATAGTTCTGAGACGGTCAGATTCACACTTCCGCCGAACCCGGAGATGATGATTGCAGCGTCACCATCTGGATTCGAATCGTCCGTCCCTTGGGTCGCCAAGTATCCCAGAGGTACTCCTACCAGGAGTGCGGCAATCGCCACAAGGGCGATTAGCTTCCGACCGCCCATTCTCTTCGGCACTTTCGGTGAGGGTGCTTCCATTCCCTTCACAGGCCCGTTGTCGGTATCTCGATTCTCCTCCGCCATGTCAATCGTCCTCGTTATGCTCGTGCGAGCATATCGCGGATAGAATCGCGGTATAAATAGCTGTCGTGATTCAGAGGCGCCTTGACCTGGATTGGGAGCTCTAGGCATCCCTGAGAGGGCAACCTGCCGTCGGTGTGGCTTCGCCCAATGGATTGAACACATCGCGGAACCAGGTCTCCAGAATCCTATCCCTCTAGCCCCTTGACGACATCCTTCAGGGAGTTCCTTATCTTGATGCCTTGAGGGCATAGCTCCTCGCACTTACCGCATTCGGTGCACTTCGACGCTCTGTTCTTCGGCTTGACTGCCCAAGAATACATCCTCTTTGCGTAGGATATGTCGTCATACATGTATCCGTGGTTCAGCTGCTCGAAGCACGCGGGTATGTCGACTCCCGAAGGACAGGGCGTGCAGTACTTGCACCCTGTGCATGGAATCCTGGACTTGGATTCCAGCCCTTTCCTCACCCTTTCGATTAGCGTCTTCTCACCCTTTGTGAGGCAGCCCGGTTTGGCCTTATCGGCTATTCTGACGTTCTCCCTAAGCTGACCCATGGTCGTCATGCCGCTCAGAACCACGCTAACCTCCCGTTTGTCCCAGAGGAACCTCAGAGCTAGCTCGGCGGGGGTCCTTTTCGGCGCCGCTCTATCAACCTTTCGGCGTATGTCGCGCGGCAGCTTGTTCCCCAGAAACCCTCCGAGCAGGGGCTCCATGATAATCACGCCGAGCTTCTTTCTCGCTGCGTACTTGAGCCCCCTCGTCCCCGCCTGGTTTTCCTCGTCCATGTAGTTGTACTGTATCTGGCAGAATCCCCAGTCGTAGGCGTCTACGATCTCCTTGAACACTGGCAACTCGTCATGGAATGAGAAACCCGCGTGCCGGATCCTGCCGTCTGACAGGGCGGCATCGAGGAAATCCAAAACCTTGTGGTTGTTGAGATTCTTCCAGAAGTTGAGTGTGAGCCCATGGAGGAGATAGAAGTCGATGTAGTCCGTTCGGAGCCTTTTCAGCTGATCGTCGAGGTATTTGTCCATGTCCTTTCTGCTCTTCACTAGCCAGATGGGAAGCTTGGTGGCTATCTTGAACTCATCTCTCGGAAAATCGCGTAGAACCTTCCCGAGGAGCGGTTCGCTCCTGCCTTTAGGGCTGCGGTCGGACTTGTGATACGGATAGGCCGTGTCGAAGTAGTTAACTCCGTGTTTGATGGCGTAGCGTATCATCGCAGTAGCTCTCTTCTCGTCGATCTGATGCGCCTTGCCATCGATCGTGGGAAACCTCATGCATCCGAATCCTAATATCGAGGCTCTCTCGCCTGTCTTGCCGATCTTCCTGTACAGCATCGAAAGTCCTTCCCGGTGTCCACTACCGCCATAGCAGTGACGGCCTTTTCTCACTTGTGGCTCCTGAATTTCTAAGCGGCGATGCGCACGCTTAGCGAAAAATATATCAACAACCTCCTCTGTAGTTGGCTTGGTCGTGTGACCAGGAGGTTCCCGGAGATGATGTCTGATAGAGTTCTAGCTGATGCGCCGGGAACCGTTTGATGTAGACTCGGGCGCCCGGCGTTTGGTGATTGTGGAGCTTGCAGTGCGAACGCCCTAACGGTATAACGAATCTAACATGCCTAACAGTCCATATCTGGACGCCAGCGTCGCCTGGCGCATCAAATCAGGAAGCATCGATTTCAAGGAGGCAGGATACGAGTCAATCGTGGAGTCGATTCTATCCTCGGGCCTTGCCACCAGCGTGAAAGCCCTCATCAGCGCGGGCAAGGAAGCGGATGTCTACCTCGCAGGCTATCGCGACGCACCGATTGCGGTCAAGGTCTATCGGCTCTATCGAACCTCGCACCGCGGCGGTCGGCCGATCAAGCTGGACGGTCTCGGGTGGACGGCGGCCAAAGAGTATGAGATGACCCATCAGGCGTGGAAAGGGGGTGCGCGCGTGCCCGCTCCCGCGAGGCGTGTCGAGAACATGTTCACGATGCGGTATCTTGGATGCGAAGCGGGCCCCGCGCCAAGGTTGCAGGATGTCAAGCTTGGGTCGCCTGAGAATTTCTTGGAGAAAGTCCTTCACGGAGTGGAGGCACTCTCCGTCGCAGGCGTGGTTCACTCCGATCTTAGCGCATTCAACATACTCGTGTTCGAGGGTGAGCCTTGGTTCATCGATCTCTCCGAGGCCATACGTGTCGATCGAACCGGAACATCTCCATGGATGAGGCTTCAGGAGGCCTCGGACGCATTGACCAGCGGGCTGAACGCACTTGGCAAATACTTCGGCAAATACGGCCTGGAGATTGAGGTCGAATCAGTCGCCTCTCGTCTAGTGAGGTCGCTCGACCGATTCGGCGTGCTCGAATAGGATGCTGGGGGAAAAGTCCGGAATTTCTACTTCCGTACCAAATTTCTTATTAGCTGCAAGTTCGATTCGTGTGTGACTAAGCACAGCAGGCTCAGCGTATGCTTGGCAGGGGAGAGACGTTATGAGGGCAAATGCAGTTGGGCGTGTGAGAGGGCTTCTCGTAAGCGCGTGTATGTGTACCGTTGCCATGATGGTGCTCCCGGTCGCAGGGGCGGATTCCCTGCCATCGGATGTGTTCATCGGTGGTGTGCCATTGTATCAGCAGATTGACGCGAAAGGGTGCGGGGCCGTTTCTCTACAAATGGTCTTCGACTATTACGGCGAGTTCATCGACCAGAAGGAAATATACAATGCCGCCAGGAGTGGTGGCACAACGCTTCCGGACATGGCTAGGGCCGCTCAATTCAGTGACATGAGCACGACCGTCGGAGATAGGTGGGCTGATTCAATCGTAACAGGATACACGGACAGAGATGTCGGCTATGCCGGGTTCTACTATGCATCGGACGAGCCATGGCTGGACGAGATGAAGCAGATACTCGCGATGGGATACCCGGTTATCGTCCTTGTGTACTGGATGCCAGAATGGTACAGCGGAGACCACTACCGGGTCGTGGTCGGATACGACGACAATGAGCAGGTACTCCTGATTAACGACGGCTGGTCAAGGGAGTTCAAGATGGATCAGGACTACCAGGGGTCTACATCTCAGTCTGCAAGTGACAACGCATGGGATGACGACTTCGTTCCCCTGAAATGGAAGTACGAAGATTTCCTCGACACCTGGACCTGCGACACGACCATCTGGGGCGTTCCGGGGATGAAGTATGGCGGCGTGTTTGTCACTCCGTGGGAGGTGGATATATGCGCTCCCTCGACGGTGCTTCCTGGAGAGAAGTTCAGAGTCAGCGCTAAGATCACCTATCCCTGCATGGAACCGTTTGGATCTGACGCATTCCCGACATTCCCAGCCGAGAGCTTCAGCGCCGTTCTCGAGACCTCTACTGGATTGAGCATCTGCAAGGAACCAGACCTGTCCGAGATCGGCTCTTTCGAGGCCGGTCAGGCCGTGACACTCTGTTGGGACTTGCGCGCATGCCAGACCGAGGGAGTGTACTCCTTTGAGATAGGCGCAGAGGGGCTCGTCTCGGGATTGTTGGAACCATGGAAGGACTATCCGGCGTATGATTACCTCGACGCGATAGGCGGCAGCGCTTCCTTCACGACCGAAGTTGCTGCGTAGTCAGCATCCTGATATGGCCCAGAGGAAGCCAACGCCAGCGCTTAGTCTTGACTAACGGAGTGCGGACGCAATGGCATTGCCCGCCGAAGAGGGTTAATGAACTCTTCGTGCCATTCCCGTCCTCGATGGAGAGATGAAATGGTCGCACTGAGGCGTACACCCGTCGCGGATGGTCTCTCTATGCCCGCCGAATGGGCTCCTCATCGGAGCACCCTGGTCTCCTGGCCCTGCAGGGAGGAGTCCTGGAGGGGGCATATCGTTGGAGCTAGGAGTGAATACGCGGAGGTAATCAGGGCTATACAGAGGTTCGAGCCAGTCCATGTCCTCACATCTCCACAGACACTGTCAGGGGCAAGGGCCATGCTGCCAGAACGCTCCAATCTAATCCCGGTCGATCTGGATGATTCGTGGATCAGGGACAACGGCCCAATATTCGTGTCATCTCCCAGCGGGGACGTCGCCATGGTAGACTTCCGATTCAACGCCTGGGGCTCGAAATCTCCATATGTTAAGGACGATGCCGTTCCGAAGTTCCTCTCTGAGGAATTGGAAATGAGGCGCTATCCCGCCCCGATGGTCCTCGAGGGGGGCTCGATTTCCGTAGACGGAGAGGGCACCCTGCTCACTACTGAGCAGTGTCTTCTTGATGAGAATCGAAACGCTGACATGTCCAGGGTGGAGATTGAGGCCGGTTTGAAGGACTTCCTGGGCATCAATAAGATAATCTGGCTCGCTCGAGGCCAGGCCAACGATATCACAGATGGCCATGTTGACGGTGTGGCCTGCTTCTGTTCCCCGGGAAGAATCATGATTGCCCGAACGAAAGACGACCATGACCCGAATCACGATTCCCTGGAGGAGAATCGGGCCAGGTTGGAGACCGAGACTGACGCGAAAGGGCGGTCAATCGAAGTGCTTGAGATCGTGCAGCCAAGACCGAGAGAGTATGAGGGGCTGGTCATCACCCCTGGATACATCAACCATTATATCGTTAACGGCGGAGTTGTCGCACCAGAGTTCGGGATTATCGAAGACTCCCTCGCCATCGACACCCTTCGATCGGTATATTCCGACCGTGAGGTCGTTGCCGTACCTGCTGGACACATCGAGATAGGCGGTGGGGGAATCCACTGCATTACTCAACAGGTCCCCGACGGCCCATTTCTATGCAGATCATGAGATCAAGACCGCCGCTGCGTGGCGTCAGGGACATTCGGCGGCGTTTTGAGGGGGCGCTCGACGATACAGGCAGGGTTTCACGGCCCAACCTTGGAGAACACCTGCGCAGTCTCGTCCCCCTCGTACGACTCTCGAAGGATCTGTCCCATGATCACGCCGATCATCCCGCCGAGGAAGAAAAGCATCACCAGTATTACCGTCATGTTAAGGAAGAATAGCACGTACTGGCCTGGGAACATCACATCGAAGTCGTAGAAGAGGAAAGGAGCGGAGTAGGCGACTATTGCGAGAATGTATCCGACGAGGACGTACACTAGGATCGTCACGACCGCGATGTCCATCCTTCTCGTCATGTAGCCCGAGGGCATGCCAAACAGGATAGACAGAAGGAACGCGACAAGCAGATTCTTCTGGAGAGACGGAGTCGAGATGTTCGGAAAGACGAAATCGAAGGTCATGAAGGCTATGGCAGGAGCGGTGATCAGCGCAAGGACGAGAATCCTGATCCAATCGTCCAACCGGACCTTCATAGATAGAGTCCCCCCAGATAAGTTCTCTCGATCTTGACCATGTCGTTAAGATATGCCTCCTTGGAGTACTGATAATCGTGGTCGAAGTCGGAGATCCAGGCTACGACCCTGAAGTCGTGGACGTAGGGAACAGACTCCATCGTGAGATCGAGCCCTTCCGAGGCGGAGTGGTTGATGTATCCGCTCAGACTCGCGAGCTTCTCCTGGTCGACCACGAACCCCTCGCGCTCGATCGTCATCGCTTCGTGCGCTCGCAGGACGGAGTATTCGGGGGAGACGCCGAAATGGCTGGTCATTGGGATGTAGGTCGTTCCCGTATCGGAGACGTTATAGACCTTCACGTTCCAGCTGATGCTGGAAATGACCAGCTCTTGCCGCGACGGATTGTCAAGGACTATCGTAAGGGATATCACTAGCGATCCGTTGGTGAGGAGTTCCGCCGTTTCGACAGCATCCCTGAACTCGACCTCCAACCTGGTGTCCATCACGCTCAAGTAGGTCGCTGCGGAAAAGATCAGCGCCGCCGAGAAGAACACGGCGGCCGCGATGGATAGAGTCGCGACGAACCATCTCTGGCGAAGCTCATCCTTCACGCCCAAATTCTCTCACCTTCCCAGGGGCACGACTGTGCTAGTCTGTGGTGCTCCCCCTCTGAACAGATAGCACGCGACCATGTGTCCTCCGCCAACATCGTACAGGGGCGGGTCCTCAGTCTTGATGAATCTGACTGCCACTACCTTCTGAGTAGTCTTCGTCCTCTTGACGGTGATCTTGCTCACCATATTGGCGCCGCTCCCACCGCCTTCTGTGGAGAACTGACGTCTGAGAACAGATTCGAGTCTGGTCCAGTTATCCTCTGGGCCCATGATGCTGATCCTCACCTTCCTGCCCTTCGTCTTGACCGGGAATAGGTGTGTCGACAGTTCCTTCTCGTCGGCGACACACCTCTCGACGTGCTTGGCCACGTCCTTTGCCACCGCAGCCGCCGGTCCCTTGGCGTCACCGCATGTGACTACAACGGATCTTCTCGAAGGGTCCGGTGAGATGCTCTTGACCCCCCTGAACTCCGGTCGGTTCTTTCGCTTGTGGTATCGGACATAATCCTCCAGGAAGGCCTCGACTACCTTCACGTTCTGGTCACCACCGCCCACCGATACGGTCAGACGGCCCCCCTCCTGCTTCATGTCGGAGATGATGTCGTGCATCGGGTGGTCTGTCTCTCGATAGGTCACCGTTGACTCGATCAGGGCGAAAAGCTCGCGCGCGAGTTCATCGGCGGACATCTTCGTCGACTTGCATCTCATCTCGATGAATCTGTCCGTCAGAGTCGAGTCGATCGCCTCGACAGCCTCCACGATAGGATTCTGTCCCCTGGACTTCTCGAGCAGGTTCCTGATCGAGTCGATGACCGCCTGCGCGTCCGCGGCGTCCTTGATCCTGATCTGGAGTATGAATCCGCCAGGTTCGAGCCCATCAACGGCGCCTGCAAGGACGGCGTCACCTGCCAAGCGATTCTCCTCCTCCAGCCAATCGATGAAATCGGCAGCCTGCCATCCGCAGTCCTTGAACGACTTCGGGCACCTCGGCCTGAACCTGCATCCGAGAGGCACGTTCGCCGCACTCGGCACCTCTCCCTTGATCTGGATCCTTCCGTGCTTCGCATCAGGGTCTGGGACTGGCACGGCCGAGAGCAACGCCTGCGTGTACGGGTGTTTCGGCTCGAATATCACAGTGTCGGTCTCGCCGAGTTCAACGGTCTTTCCTAGGTACATGACCGCGAGCCGGTCGCTTATGTAACGCGCCACAGCGATGTCGTGCGTGATGAAGAGGTAGGGTATTCCATACTTGTCCCTGAGGTCGAGCATCAGGTTCAGAACACCTGCACGTATGGACACGTCGAGCATCGATACAGGTTCATCGGCGACTATCACCCTGGGCTTGACCACGAGTGCCCTTGCGATGGATACTCTCTGCCTCTGACCACCGCTTAGCTCGTGCGGGAATCGGTTCAGATACTCCTTGGCGGGCGCCAGCCCTGCATCCTCGAGCGCCTGAACGACCATCTCGAGCCTCTCCTCGGCGGTCTCTCCGACGTTGTGGTTCTGCAGTGGCTCCATTATGGTCTGGAGCGCCGTCGTTCTCGGGTTGAGCGATTCGTAGGGGTCCTGGAAGACCATCTGGATGTTTCTGCGGAAGACCTTGACGTCCTGTCCTTCCAGGAGTGCGATGTCTCTCCCGAGGAAGAACACGTAACCATCCGTCGGGTCTTCGAGTCTGGTGAGCAGTCTGCCGACAGTGGTCTTGCCACAGCCGCTCTCCCCAACGAGCCCAAGTATCTCCCCGGAGCGCAAGTCGAGGTTGACGCCATCCACGGCTCTGACGAAAGGTGTCTCCTTGCCGAACGACAGGAACCCTTTCTTGAGCTCGAAGTACTTCTTCAGGTCTCTGACCTTGATGATGATGTCCCCTGCCGCCATGTCTACTCCCTCCTCCTGAGCTCGTCCCATAGCTCTTTCGCATAGTGGCAGTAGGATATGTGCCCTGGCTCCACCTCTACTCCCTTGGGTCGCCCCTCTTGGCAGGCCTTTCTAGCGTGCTGGCACCGAGGATGGAACGGACACCCGCTCGGCGGCTCCACCAGGTCCGGTGGGAACCCGGGGATCGATATGAGCCGTTTCTTCTTCCCCTTGATGGAGGGGAACGATCCGAGGAGTCCCGCCGTATAGGGATGAGCAGTGTTCTTGAAGACCTGCGTCGTCCTGCCGATCTCCATCATGAGTCCAGCATACATGACGCCTATCTTGTCTGAGACCTCTGCAACCACTGATACATCGTGGGTGATGATCATCATGGCCATATTGAGCTGCTCCTGCAGCCTGCGTATCTCTGCGAGGATCCTGTCCTGGGTGATGACGTCCAGGGCCGTCGTCGGTTCGTCCGCTATCACGAACGACGGGTTCAGGGCCAGCGCGAGTGCTATCATGGCCCTCTGCTTCATCCCACCTGAGAACTCGTGCGGGTAGTTGTCGATCCTGTCTGGACCTATGCCGACGAATTCGAACAACTCTCTGGCCCTTTCGCGTGCCTCGTCGTCGCTGACATCTTTATGCAGCGTGATCGCCTCGATGATTTGGTCCCCGACCTTGAAGACCGGATTGAAGGCGTTCATTGCACCCTGGAATATCATCGATATCTCCGTCCAGCGGATCTTCCGTATCTTCTCGTTGTAGTCGTCGAGGGATCCGTCCTTGCGTATTGATATTCTGAGGAGATCGTACGAGTATGTGAGGGCCGAGAGTCTGTTCTCCAACTCGCTAGCCTCCGCTGTCAGCTCCACGAGACGTTTCTCGAGGATGGGAGATGATGAGGTCGACCCAGAGGCCCCCTTCTGCTGCGGAGATTTCGCTAACTCCTCCTGAAGCTTCCGCAGTTCACCCCGCAACGGACTTAGTTTACTCGTCACCCTTGCGATTTCCTTCTTCCTAGCCGTCGGTGCGCTCTTGAAACTCTCATCGTACTTCCTTCTCAGATCTGCGACCCTAGGGGGTTCCTTGAAGAATATGTGCCCCCCTTTGATGAACCCGTTGGGCGGCAGGAGCTGGGTGATGGCGTACGCCGCCGTGGTCTTCCCGCAGCCGCTCTCCCCAACGAGCCCCATGGTCTCCCCGAGATCGATGGTGAAGGTGATGCCGTCGACGGCCTTGACCCACCCTTCCTCTATCTTGAAATGAACCTTGAGGTTCTTGACTTCGAGCAGGGCCATGATATCATCTCCTCCTGAGGCGTGGGTTCACGACCTCATCGAACGCCCTTCCTATCAGGTAGAACGCGAGTGACAGCAGCGTGATCGCGATCCCCGGGGGCAGGAGCCACCAGGGCGCGTCGAGCGAGTGTCCGCTGATCTGCAGGTACTGCAGCATCATTCCCCATGTTATCGCATTGGGGTCTCCGAACCCGAGGAAGGCCAGGATGGCCTCGGTCACGATCGCCCCGCTGATCATGAATGTCATGTATAGGAACGCGAAGGGGAGCACGTTCGGGCCGATGTGCCTGAAGATGAGCCGCATATCCGATGCTCCAGCGACTATGGCGGCGTCGACGAACGCCCTTTTGCGCGTGGAGAGCGTCACCGACCTGATCACCCTGGCGATGCCCGCCCAGGATAGGATGGCGAAAATTATGATGATATTGAACAGCGAGGGCCCGAAGGCAGCTGCGAAAAGTAGCATTATGACAAGGTACGGCAGGCTCAGCATCACATCTGTCGCCCTCATGAGGAGCTCCCCGACGAAGCCCGAGTAGAACCCTGCGACAAGCCCAACGATCGTCCCTATCACGACCGAGAAGAACGCTGCGGTGACGCCAACCAACAGCTCCGCCCGAGTGCCGAACATCACCTGGGTCAGGATGTCGTGTCCCTCGTAGTCCGTGCCAAGCGGATAGTAGTTGCCGGACGGATAAGTGCCCGGTGGTAGCGGGGCAATGTTCACTCCAGTGAGCGTCTCAACGAAGAGCGAGTTGTCCTCCGTTATCACTCCGAAGTAATTGCCGGTTTTCGAGTCTTCGATGTAGATGTTCCCAAGGAACGCCACAGGCGTGACAGCCCCACCTCCAGGAGCGCTGAAGGTGGCATTGATCTTCATCTCGTTCGTGATTAGATATATCGTCCCCTTGTCGGTGCTGAAAACGAATCGATACTGGCCACTGACATACTGTGGCGGGCTGTTGAGGTATCCGTCCACCGTCGAGAAGAGCGTGTTGTTGCTCCCGACCCTGCCTGTCTTCGGGTCGAGGCCAACAACGAGCCCTCTATCGCCCGTCCTGCCCACCATGACGAGATGCTCCGGCGAGGAATGGAGCGAGGATATATCGAAATCCCGTATGCCTGGAAGTATCGGTTTGCTCGACCAAGTCACGTTGCCCGTGAGTCTGTCATAGGCAACTACGCGTCCATCTGTCGTCGCAACGAAAACGGATTCCTTGCCGATCGCGGTGGTGGGCTGGTACGGGTACTGGAAGATGATCATGTCATCGCCAACCACTGGTTCAAACGCCTCGTCTTCGACGGTGTAGTTACTCTCCCATCTGAGGGCGTCTATGGTTACGTTGAGGATCTTTCCCGTGAGCAGGGATTTCGTGAGGTTGAGGTCATAAGTCCTAAGCCCAACATCGGTGGGTACGATGAGCATGCTCCCGTTGGCGAAGTCTCCATCGACCACCAACGGGTTTCCCACGATGGTCGCGTTGGCTATCGTGAGGTTGCTCGTGAAGGTGACTCCGTCCAAACCGGGTTCGGTGATGTCCGGCGGTCTCTTGTTGATCATCCAGACGTTGTGGTCATCCGCGAATGCCATGGCTAGCCTGCCAACCTGATATAGCGGCGAGAATCCGTTCCATAGATTGGACGTGTACAGTGGAACGAACGGTATCTCGTGCTCTCGGATGTACAGGAAATCATAGCTGTATTCGTACAATGTGGCTGATTGGTTGTCTCCTTCCTGGTTTGAACGGAGTACGAAGAAGAAAGTCTTGTAGAAGTGGGTGTAGTCCAGGTAGTCCGCTTCGGCGGGCAACTGTACGGTCGACGGTTCCTCGATATCTATGCCGAGCTCGCCCGTCTCCTCGCCACTGCCCGTCCTCGCAACTGGGTATACGATTACCGTACCTCCCTCTGAGTAGACCATCAGCCTCTCCATAGGCCTGTCCTTGAGGGTAGACGTCAGGCCAAGAATCTCCGTCCAGTTGCTATCAGAGGGTAGGTCTCGGGTTGCGTAGTCTGCTATGAAAGTGTCGATTGCGGGCGCCTTGAAATCCGCATTATAGGGGGCGGTCCAGGGTGCCGTGATGGCGATGACCAGGAATCCGAACACGATGCCCATGCCGGTCACACCCGTCAGCGACCTTCGATAGATCTTCCATGTGTTCCTCAGAGCTATCGCGATCCGTCTGGCTGTCTTTATGCCGGCCTCCTGGAGCTCCCTCGTATCGGGTCTTTTCGTCTGCTCTTTCGCCTCTTCTTCCTCTTTCACATCCGCACCCTCGGGTCAAGGTATCCATATATCAAGTCCGCCGCGAAGTTGCCGAGAAGGACCATAAGGGTTATTATGTAGAGCGTGGCCTGGGCCACGGGGAAATCCAGCTGGAACAACGCGTTGATGTAGAGCGCTCCCATGCCAGGAAAGCTGAACACGTTCTCGAGGACCACAGCCCCTCCGATCGAGAACACGAATGCGATGACGAACGAGGTGACAACGGGCAGCATGGCGTTCCTCGCGCCATGCTTGAACAGGACTTTCCTTTCGGGGAGTCCGATCGCCTTGGCCGTCACCATGTAGTTTTCGCCAATAACATCGAGCATGGCTGTCCTCATGAGCAGGACGGTGCCAGCAAGCGATAGGAGGAGAAGCACTATCATAGGCAGGCTCACATGCCAGAGGATGTCCACCAGATAAGGTAGGTTGTCAGTTGGGTCGTACCATCCCGTCAGCGGGAACCAATCGAGTTCGGACGCGAACACAACCAGGAATATCAGGCCGATCCAGAACGACGGCATGTTGTAGAACACGAGACTGATGACCACCGAGCTGCCATCGAGGACCCCGCCGCGTCGCCATGCGATCAGGGCCCCGAGGTATATGCCCACGATGTAAGCGAGTACCGTCGCCCCGCCGAACAGTAGCAGCGTCCGCGGTATCCGCTCCTTCAGGATGTTCCCGACTTCCTCCGCTTGGCTGAAGGATATGCCGAAATCGAATGTCAGCATGTTGACCATGTACATGGCGTATCTGTCCAGAACAGGGCGGTCGTATCCGAAGAGCTCCATCATGAACTGTATCTGGGAAGGTTGCATATTCGGCGTCGTGGCGAGAAGATCTTGTGGTCTGGCGGGCAGCGCCTCGAACATGATGAAAATCAGCGTCAGGATGATTAGCAGCGTGATGAAGGTCTGTATGCTGCGCACTGCCACATATCTAGCCATACCTGCCATCGAGATGCCTCTCTTGACACGAGTACGCTTAGCTGCGTTACAATCGCAAACGCCCGTATTAAAGGTTTAGACGAAATACACGTCCCACATCAATCGAAAGCGTACCTGCTTGGAGCCACCCACAGAATCGAGGAATGAAAATCGGGAAAAGGTTTTCTGAAGGGGTTTCCGCCTCGAAGGGCGCTTATTCCGTCTTCTCTTCTCCCAGCAGCTCCGGTTCAAGGACGGGCTCGTCCTCGGGAGGTTCCACCAGTCCCGTCTCTGGCACTTTCTTCGGCCTATACTTCATGACGAACACCAGAGCCACCACAGCGATGATCCATCCGATTGCCGCAAGACCCCAGGCAAGGATGCTCCCTCCCTCGGCGGCCGCCTCGAAGGTGAAGTCGACCTCCATCTCGCTCGAGACTCCCAGAGAGTCCGTCGCGGAGATTACGATCGTGTGCTCTCCCTCCTCAAGGTCCTCAAGGGTCTCGGATATGGCGGCAGCCACCGATCCCGCGGTCACGGTCAAGTCTATGTCCGTCCCGTTGTCCAAACTCATGGTGGCCGACGCGATGCCGTTATTGTCGTAGATTGACGCCGTGAGAGTCGCATTTCTGCCCAAGACCTCTCCGTCGGCTGCCGGAGACGTGATTACGATTTCCGGACCCAAGTTCTTCACGGCGATCATCATCTTCGCCGTTGAACCTTCAGGTGCTCCACCAGTCGCCAGCGAGATTGCGACCAAAGCCGCAGGCGCATCCTCTATGTTCGATGTGTCCACGACCATCGTAGCCACGCCATCGGCGTCCGTCAGGACCATTGGGGTCACTACTGTGCCCGCGCCCGTCGCTATGGAGACGGGCAGATCGGGGTACGGCTCGCCCATATCGTCAACGACGGTCGCCGTGACGTGCAGCTGATCCCCTATCATGTAGACATCGAGCATCGGCTCCAGTTCGAAGAAGACGGTGTCCCTCATGGTCTCTATGACGAGCTGCGTCTGGCTGAAGATGTTCATCGCACCGTCGACTTCTGCAATCACGTACATGTCTGGGTTGGTCGCATATGTCACTTCCGTGAACTCGCCGGTGTCCGGGTTCTCAGCTGCCGCGATGATCTCGAAGACGACCTTTCCAGTGGCGTCCGTCGTGCTATCTTCCGTGGTCACGCCGTAGTCGCCCGCCGGGTACAAGGACACCTCAGCGCCCTCTACGAGGGCGTTGTCCTCGTCGTACGCGGTCACCGTCACGTCTGTCACCTCGAACTCAGCGTCCTTGGCCGCAAGCACTGGTTTGTCGATCTCGTAGACTACAGTCGTGACCGCAGTGGCCCGGCTGTATCCGTAGTTGCTCGAGATTGTCGTCAGGCCAGTGATAACATGGTTGCCCGTGTCGGTGCTGAAGCTCCCCGTCGAGTTGGGGAGCAGAAACAGGTCCATCACGAGGTCCAAGTGCGCCATGTCCACGCCCTCCACGGTTATGGAGTACATCCCGTCGACCACTTCGATCCCGGGGGTGTCCACATAGACCCCCCAATCTGGGACGTCCGCAAACTCTGGCGCGGCGTACGAACCCGCGGACACGATGTTCTGTCCATCGGCCTCGGTGAGTATGTTGAGACCCGCGTAGTCCCAGAGAGTGTTCCACTGCGATTCGTTCCAGTCGGTCAACTGTCCGTAGGCCGTGCCCGCGACCACAACGCTCGAGTTCACATTGGCTGGGTTGCCCTCGCTGTCGAACACATAGAACGTCACGTCGATCGTTCCGAGCGGGTCGACGAACTTCGGAGTGGCGTACTGAACATAGCCGCCGTACATGTCCGTCAGTCCACCAGCGTCAGAGTACGTTAGCGTGACAGCGTCCATGATCGAGTTGGCCACAGAGCCGTTGCCGATCGTGACCCTCAGAGCGGCGTCGACGCCGATGTCGTCTATCTCGACATCGAAGCTCGCAAGTCCTGACCCGTCCGTCGTCACTTTCGTCTCTGCGCCGACAACCATGGTGTCATCACTGTACGTGATATCTAGCATCTCGCTAGCCAACGGGCTGCCCGCAGCGTCCATTGCCATGACCTCTATCGTGGTCGTGGGCGATGCGCTGCTCAGAGCGGTGGTCGTGACCGATTCGATCGTGGTCATTCGCCAGACTGGCGCTGCGTCGTTATATATCACCATCGAGCTCGCCGCAAGGTTCGACAACGTGTACTTCGGGTGCGACACTGACGCAGCCAACGTCACCAACAGATGCTGGTTCTGCGTAGCCTCGTCAGGGGCTGAGTATGTCATCGTTCCCGCACCGTTCGCGTCCGTGAACACTGTGCCTGATTCCGGCGAAATCGAGCCATAGCCAAGCAGGTACGGGTCGATCGTCACATTCGCTCCCTCGACAGGGTCTCCGTTGACGTCTGTTACCCTGACGGATATCGCGACGTCCTCAGCAGCGACTAGGGCCGTCTTCGCCGGTATCACCTCGACGCCGAGGCCTCCGAGCGATGTCACTATGAGGCTCGACGAGTCGTTGGCCTCCAGCGTGCCGCTGGTAACGTTGACGTTAACGGCCGAAATGCCGGCCGCTTCGCCCATCACGGAGAACTCAAAGACACCGTTCGCGTCGGTCGTTCCGTCCGTGGGAGACGCCGCCGCTCCGCTGGTCACGTCCACCTCGACCGCTGCCCCAACGACAGGGTTGCCGAGATTGTCGATGGCCTTGACGTATCCGTCAACGCTCTGGTCGCACTTCACCTTCTCAGCGATGGTGAGACCTGCGCTCAGGCTGGTGGTGACTGCACCCCCGCCCGTTGCGCTGCCCGCCCCTGAATACTCAAGCGTGCACAGATTGAACGGGTTCATCAGCGTGCCGTCGAATTGGGTCCAGTTGGTCCAAGTCTTGCTGTGCGCCTCGACGTTCACCCTGTAGTACAATACGTTGCACGGAACGGCGTCCGCGATGATATCCTGGCCAATCTTCACGTAGTTGATCTGCTCCGCCACATCGAAGGTCGCCCTCGCAAGGGTCTCATTCTCGGTGAACATGTCAACTAGCTCCATGGTCCTCTCGTCGGCGAGCGTGCTCACGCCGCCCAGGTCCTCGTAGAGTGGGTTCGAGTTAGTGTCGGACCAGAATGCCCAGTTGTTGCTAGCCGCGGCCGCTCCGTATATGTCGTAGAGGACGCTGACGCACTCGGTGTAGCCCGAGAAGTTCCACCCGATTATGAGCATCTGATAATCGAATGCGACCAGCTTCGCAACCAACGTGTTGAAGTCTATCGGTTTCGCCTCGACGTTGATGCCCGCCTCTCTCATGTTTGTGGCGATCATCTGTCCCGCTCTGATCCTGATGGGGTCGTAGTCGGCAGGCGGAGTCAACAGAGTTATCTTCTCCATGAGGGTGCCGTCGGGCAAATCTCTCCAGCCGTCCTCGTTGACGTCCACATACCCGGCGTCGTCCAGGAGAGCCTTCGCCGCATCGACGTCGAACGCGTAAGTCGTCACGGTGGGGTTGTGCCACTCATCGAAGAACGGTGAGACCGCCGCCGATCCCACCTTGCCGAAGCCGCCCATGTACACATCGACGAGCTGTTCCTTGTCAATCAGGTGAGACACGGCCTTTCTGAACGAGATGTTGTTCATCGGCTCCTTCTTCATGTTGAACGCCAGGTAGAAGTAGCCAGCATCAGACATGTATTCCAGTTCGATGTTCGGATCGCTCTGGAGTCCAGGCACTCGCCCGGACGTAACCGCCCATGCGATGTAGTCCACATCTCCGCCCTGCAGGGCAAGTATCGCGGTGTCAATGCTCGTGTATATCTTGTAGAACACAGTGTCGACTACCTTCGGGAAGACCGGCATGCCTGCGGGGGTCGTGTAGTCGACGCCCCAGTAGTCGTCGAACTTCTTCATCACCCTGTACGAGTTCGTCACGCCATCTGCGTAGTACCAGGGGCCCGTTCCTATCGCCATTTCCCTTTCGCTCTCCTCGACTATGACTCGGTCTTCGTCGTCGACATAGTTCTCCCAGATGTGCTTGGGCATGATTGGTATCCCAAGGGTGCTCGAGAAGAACTGACCGTAGGGCTTTGCCATAACCATCTGGACGTGGTATTCGGAGATCACCTTGATGCCAGCGTTGAGTTCTGCCGCACTCACGACGTTGTCCTCGTCAGCATCGAAGGCGGGTATGAGGTTGCTGTCATAGGTCGTACCTTGTCTGCACATCAGGTACGAGAAGAGGACATCGTCCGCGTGCATCTCCTCTCCATCGTGGAACAGGACGCCTTCTCTCAGATATATGTCGACCGTGTCCACTTCGTCGAATTCCCAGCTCTCAGCCAGGAGCGGAATCGGTCTAAGATCATAGTCAGCTGTTGACAGTCCCTCATATCCCATGCCTATCACGTTGTATTTCCAGACGCTGTTGGACCCAAGGTTGTAGTAGTTGAAGTCCGGCATGTCCAGCTGCATGGCGATATACAGTACATCCTCATCTGCGGCCGCTGCGCTAGCGGACTTCGCGGGCAGGGCCGCAAAGGCCGATAGAATCATCAACGACATCACCAATCCGGCTAACACTGCTTTGCTTTTCATGTTACACTCATCCTCCGTGAAGTCCCTCCCCCATAGTAGAGGGATCAGCTTCTGCAATCGTCTTCATGTATATATGAGGTTTCCCCATGATGAGTCGCGGTATCTGGGTATATATATGAAATCGCATTCCGACGAGGGGATAGGGTTAACGCTGAAAAGACATCATCAGAGCGCAGATTCTGACACGCCTTCACGCCCTCGAACTCTAGCCCTCGTTCTAAGCATGCGAAGGGAGCCGTCCGTCGGAGCCGGCCCGCACATAATCACCTTGAGGCGGTGTCTTCCACGTCTCTCGAGAGATCCTTGCTGTACCACACGCTCTCCATGTCGTTCGAGAACCCGAAGGACCTGTAGAGTCCGAGGGCCTTCTCGTTCTTGGCGAACACGCCGAGGTAGATAGTGTCCATCCCTTTGTCGAGAATCCATCTCATTCCGTCCGAAAGCAGCGCCCCACCGAGGCCGAGGCGTCTGAACTTGGGGCGCACGCCGAGGATATCGACCCAGCCAGTCCGCTCGCCTTTCTCCTCGTTGAACGTCGAGCTCTCCTCCGAGAGGCAGAAACCAGCGATGCCGTCGTCCGTCACCGCGAGCGTAAGGACAAGAGGGTCATTGCCGCAGTCCCGAGCGTTGATGAAGCGTTCAGCCCTCTCGGGTGCGAAGTTGAAGTGGTCTCGGAAGGAATCATTGAACACATCCACTACCTTCGATATGTCGTCGTCCGAACAGTCGCGGAGATTCCTTCGCTCAAGTCTGAAGCCCGCTGGGGGCGGCACATCTCGCACCTCAGCCCGCCCTCGCCTTACTAGGATATACACCCTGTAAGTCTCCTCGAACGAGTGCGTGGTCAACAACGAACGTCTCCAGTCGTCCTTGGCCGGAGCCCTCGAAAGGGCTTTGCCTACGTTCCTCGACCTCAGATAGTCGAACGATTTCTCAAGCAGCTTCTGCTCGACCCCTTTTCCCTGGTGTTCTGGTACGACATCGATATCGACATATGCATCGTCCTTTCCGGCCTTGATCCGGTTGGCTTCGACCAAAACGAGACCGAATCCAGCCACCTCGCCGTCGAGGGTTGCGAGCCAAGTCCCCTGCGGATCGAAGTCCGGGTCCAGGAACGTCTCTGACCTGGCTTCGTCGTGTGTGAGCCTCCGCCTGTGCGGGTCATCCGCTCGTGCCTTCGCTAGGACATCGATCATGTCTTCGAGCGATGACTCCGTAAGATGTCGGAACTCCAGGCCTGACACATTCTCCGCCTAGACCAGAAGTCGGAGATAATCCTTTCGGGCATGTTCGCCTGTATGATCCATCCGGCCTCGGACGTAGATTCCTCGCGAGACACCTCTACGAATCTGTATTTCCCTTTCGGCACGAGGATCTCGAATCGCGCCCCCTCACCTACGACGCCAGTCTCTCGTATCGATATCTTCGTGATACGGAGTATCTCCGCCGACAGGAAGAGGCCGTGGCTGCGTTTGCCCGTTAAATGTTCTCTCTGTAATATGACCTCCTTGCGCTCTGCGGGGACGCCGATGCCATCGTCCTCCATCACTATCGTCAAGCCCTCTGGGCCTTCCGAGTACGACAGCGAGATCGCGGTGACAGTCTGTCCGTGGTTGAGTGAGTTGCTGATAAGGCTGTGCAGCACTTTCGGAAACATCGGATCCGCGAGAACCTCGACACCCTCCAGTCTGCCTCTTAGTTCCTTTCCCGTAAGGTCGAGTCCCGCGATCGCAGAAACGAAAGCGTCGTGAACGTTCACCCAATCAGGCTTATTTATGCCCACTTCCTCGTATTCGCTCGTGAACCTGATGAAGGATACTAGGTTGTCGGTCGTGGCCTCCATCTTGCGCAGATAGTCGCTTACGACAGGGTCCTTCGAGGATTCCGCCGCCATGCCCAGCCATCCCTTCTGGATGGTAATCTGGTTCAAGGCATCGTCTCGGGTTATAGACGACAGCACACCCAGTTTCTTGTTCACGTTTTCTAGTTCTTCCGTCCGTTCCTTGACCTTCCTGTCTAGACCTGAATACGACTGTTCGAGTTCGGAGGCCATTTCGTTGAATGACTTCGCAAGTCGGCCAAGCTCGTCCCTTCTGGAGGTGGAAATCCTCTGGTCCAGATTGCCCTGGGCCATGTTTCGAGTCGCTTCCTCCAATGCCGCGATCGGGGTCGTGATCTTCACGCTCGCTCGAGCCTGCCCCTAGCATCCTCGACACTCCCTGAGCTTCAGGAACGGTCCACCAGGCTATACCTTCGTGCCCTCGGTTTCAATCGACTCGTGGGGATTTATTCTCTTACCCTGGTTGTCGAGGGCCGTCGTGCCCCATCTCCGCGTCTGTACGTTGGTCGGTCATATGAGAAGATCATGCCGTCGTTACCGCGCTGTGATGGTGGCGGCGACTGACTGGTGTTGCCCGACTCATCTTCGGATGCGCACGGATGTGGACCGGGCGAGATTTGAACTCGCGACCTCCCGCATGCCAAGCGGGCGATCTTCCGCTGATCTACCGGCCCATCCTGGGCGGCGTTGTATACACTGGTCGTAGTTAAAGCTTGTCTGAAGGCATACCACTCAGGCGAATGAATCCAGCTTCTTCTGAAACCTCACCTTCTCGCCCTCGACTGGTAGCGGATACTCTCCGTTGAGGCAGCCGAGACAGAGGTCGTTCGCGTTCAATCCTATTGCGTCTACCAGTCCCTCTATCGAGATGTATCCGAGGCTGTCTGCCGTGAGCATCTTGGCAATCTCCTCGACAGTCCTGCCCGTGGCGGCGAACTGGTCCCTCGTCTTCATGTCGATGCCGAAGTAGCATGGCGCTCGGATCGGCGGCGATCCTATCCTCACGTGCACCTCCTTCGCGCCCGCATTCCTGACGAGCTGCACGATCTGTCTCATGGTCGTGCCTCGAACGATGGAGTCGTCCACCAGCACGATACGCTTGTCCTTGATGACGCTCTTCAGCGGGTTGAGCTTCAGCATAACACCGGTTGCCCGGTCGTTCTGTTCTGGCATGATGAACGTGCGCTCGACGTACCGGTTCTTCATCAATCCCTCGGAATACCGTATCCCCGAAGTCTCAGAGTAGCCCATAGAATGCGACCTGCCGGAGTCAGGGACGGGCACGATCACGTCAGCGTCGACGGGCTGTTCGTCTGCCAGACGCTGACCTATCTTCCTCCTGACGTCGTACACGAGGCGCCCGTCGAGGCACGAGTCCGCCCTGGCGATGTACACCCACTCGAACATGCAGTGCGCCTTCCCTCTGGCCAGGCCGGTCTTGGCAGACCTTATCTCTCCTGGGAGGAGCTCTACTAGCTCCCCTGGCTCAACATCTCGCATGAACTCGCCTCCGAGCGTGTCGAAGACGACGCTCTCCGAAGCGGCGGCATAGCCTCCCTTGGTCCTTCCGACGCAGAGCGGCCGGATCCCGAGCGGGTCGCGCAGCGCGAACACACGGTTGTCCACCATCAGGGTGATGGAGTACGACCCTGATAGCAACGACATGACGTTCTTGACGGACCTGACTGGGTCGCCGGTGTTCGAGATGTCGTTCGCCAACATACGGATTATGATCTCTGAGTCGCTGGTCGTCGCGAACGCCCAGCCCTTCTTCTTCAAGCCGTCCCTCAGCTGGCCGCCGTTCACGATCTCGCCGTTATGCGCCAGGGCTATGTCGCCATAGTTGGTGGACATGACGACCGGTTGTGCGTTCTCCGAGCTCGACGAACCCACCGTGGAGTAGCGGACATGGCCTATGCCCATCTCCCCTTTGAGA
>JAEHCN010000004.1 GCA_020696395.1 Thermoplasmata archaeon
TCAGCATGACCTCGATCTGCGCGGAGTACCGCAACAGGGGCTACTTCAAGCTCCTTGCGACGACCAGGATAGCGAAATGGGAGTGGCTCGTGTCCAAGTTCATATTCTTCACGCTCCTGCTGATCGGGTCCCTCCTGGTCACATATGCCGTGGGGATAGCCGTGTTCAACATGGAATCGTCCCTGACACTGGTCTCTTTCGTTCTGATTGCCGCGGGTGCTTTCCTGTTCGTGTCCATGGGCATGCTCCTGGGGGTCGTCATCAGGGATCCGGAGTCGGGAGCCGCAGCCGCCAACGCGATAGGCTTCCCGATGATGTTCCTGTCCGGTGCGTTCTTCCCGCTGGAATCCATGCCCGAGTACCTCCAACTTATCGCGAAGGTGCTTCCTCTGACCTACCTGAATGAAGGCCTGAGAGACACGATGGTGTACTCGAACAACGAGAGCGCGTTCGTCAACCTCGCGGTCGTGGTCGCCCTCGGCCTGGTGTTCTTCGTGCTCGCCAGTCGACTCATGTCCTGGAAGGAGAAGTGAGTCCCCGGACGATTGCGTGTCCAAGGGCCGCACTTACTCTAAATAGGGGAACCCTATATCCTCGTAGAAATGGGCCATTTGGAGGGTCGGTCATGAGAAATTACAGGGACATACCACTCTGGAAAAAGGTCAGCCCGAAGCAATGGGCTGACTGGAAGTGGCAGGTAAGGAACAGAATAACCGATGTTGACACGCTGGCCAAGGTCATCAACCTGACTGCTGAGGAGCGGGAGGAGATAGCCAACTCGACCAAGCATCTCAGGATGGCGATAACGCCGTACTACGCTACTCTCATGGACCCTGACAACCCCGAGTGTCCAGTGAGGAGACAGGCGGTCCCGACGAGCAACGAGCTCCACATCTCCAAGGACGACATGGAGGACACCGTCGGAGAGACCACCGACGCCCCGCACGAGGGGCTGACGCACAGGTATCCCGACAGGGTGCTTCTCCTAATCACGGACCAGTGCAGCATGTACTGCAGGCATTGCTGCAGGCGGAGGATCGTGGGGATCACGGACCGCGCGCGCTCGTGGGAGGAGATCAAGGCCGGAATCGACTACGTGCGCCGAACCCCTCAGGTCAGGGACGTGCTGCTCTCCGGCGGCGATCCGCTGTTGGTGTCCGACGCGCTTCTGGAGAAAGTACTCCGCGAGCTCAGGAAGATCAAGCATGTAGAGATCATCCGCCTCGGTTCGAGGACCCCCGTCGTGCTGCCGCAGAGGATCACCCCAGGTCTGGTGAAGATGTTGAGAAAGTACCATCCCGTCTGGCTGAATGTGCACTTCAACCATCCGAACGAGGTGACACCCGCCTCCAAGAGGGCGGTCGAGATGATTGCCGATGCCGGGATACCCGTCGGCAACCAGAGCGTCCTGCTGAAGGGCGTCAACGATTGCCCGACGGTGATGAAGAAGCTGTGCCAAGACCTCGTCAACATCCGCTGCAGGCCGTACTACATCTATCAATGCGACATCGCGAAAGGGCTGGAGCATTTCCGGACGGCGACGGCGAAAGGTATCGAGATAATCGAGCACATGAGAGGCCACACATCCGGCTTCGCTGTGCCTGAGTTCGTGATAGACGCTCCGACCGGCGGAGGGAAGATACCTGTCGGTCCGCAGTACCTGATATCGATGTCCGACAAACGCGTCATACTACGGAACTACGAAGGCGGCATTTTCCAGTTCCCGGAGGTCGAGGGCGACCGCACCAGCAGGTGCCCGTTCGGCTGCACGCTCTGCAAGGACCTGAGCCACCTGGAGTCCGTCGAAGGCGTCGCGGGCGTGCTGTCCGGGAAGAAACTGTGCCTTATACCCGAGGGCACGATCAGGGCCGAGCGCAGGAAGGCCTACGAAAAGAAGCCCCCGAAGTGCGGCGAGTGCTGATCCATCCCTGGTCGGATGTCATGTGCGTTCATCGATCAGCGAAGCCTCTCTGATGACGAACGTGCCGGAATCCCGCGAGACCAGTTTCTCCGCTCGGTCTATCCTTATGCCGCTCCTGAAGGCCGGGCCGTCGGTGACGAACGTCTCGATCTCCCCGCCTTCGCCCGACACGCTGAGCCTGTGTTCATCCCCGATCCCGCAGAGTTCCCGGAACGCCTGCTGGTCAATCTCCCTTCCAAGCCACCCCTCGTCGAGGCCGTGGGCATAGGTTCCCGAGACGATGACCCTGAAGCCCGCGTCCAGCATGTCTTTGAACACCATCCGCTGGTCCTTACGCCAGAGGGGGGAGAACAACGGTTTTCCCAGTCTGTGGCAGATATCGTTGATACGCGACCATTGGTAGTCGGAGGCGATGGCCCCTGAGACGAATCCGTCGACGTCCTCATCCGCCATCAACCGCTCGAGGTCCGCTAGCTCCGTCTCCTGCTCGCAGTCGCTCTCGGTCGTCCTGATGTCGATCCCGAGCGCGTCAGCCTGGAGCGTCGTCCATCGTATGTTGGGACAGTGGTACATGTACGAGTCATCGGTGGTCGGGCATACCGTGAGCAGTCTCACGACCTCCCAGCCCTGCTGTTGGAGCAGGTACAGCGCGTATGTCGAGTCCTTCCCACCTGAGAACAGCGCGGAGATCCTCATCGATTCACGGCCCTGATATTGTCCGTGGTCGACATAACTCTTTCAGCGGTTCGCTCCTCCCGGATTGCGTTTATGTATCAGCATGCCAATGCATACGACGTGTATTACTGTCCGAAGTGCGACCGCAGCATCTCGAAGGAGCAGCTCCTCGAGATAGACACGGAGCTGAGGGAGCGGTTCGGTAGAAGCTGTCTGCCTAGCTTGAAATGCCCCGTGTGTGAGACGGGTTTCATAGACCTGGAGAGGATCGAGCCTGGAGGAGAGAGGCATGTCGGAGAGGTCCGGAGGAAGCAAGCGTAACATAGATGAGCTGACGAGCCCCGAGTTCGCAGCACTCGTCAAGGGGAACCCGCTCGTGATACTGCCGATAGGGGCCACAGAGGAGCACGGCTCTCACCTTCCGCTCGGGACTGATTCGATGCAGTGCGAGGAGGTCGTGTCGAGGGTCGCCGACGAGTTCGGCGCCCTCGTACTGCCCGCTGTAAGATATGGCGAGTGCAGGACGACTAGGAACTTCCCGGGGACGCTGTCCCTTAGGTCCGAGACAGTCCAGTCACTGGTGGTCGACATCGTTGGCGAGCTGGCCAGGAACGGCGTCAGGAGGGTCCTCGTCCTGTCGGGCCACGCCGGTAGCGGACACATGGCCGCTATCCGGCTTGGGGTCCAGAGGGTCGTGGGGGACCATCCCGAACTAAAGGTGATGGTGCTCTCCGACTACGACATCGCGTACGACCTCGCCGGGAAGGAGTTCCCCAGGGATGACGGCCACGCCGGGCAGATCGAGACGTCAAGGATGCTGGGCATAAGGCCGGACCTGGTGGGCCGAACACGACCGGTCGGAAAGACCCGTCCTCCGAAGTACATGATACTGAGCGACCCCGAGAGGCACATACCCACGGGCGTTATGGGCGACCCCAGAGGTTCATCGGCAGAGAAGGGAGTGCGGATCGACAAGTACATCGCGGAGAACCTCTGCGAGTCCGTAGCGCGCAATTTCGGCCTCAGGAAGGCGAAAGGTAGGACGAGAGGCAGGAGCCCTAGGAGTTGATCTGTTGGACCTGAAGGAGATGGCGGCAAGAGAAGCTGTGAAGTACGTCGAGGACGGAATGGTCATTGGCCTGGGGAGCGGTTCCACGGCGAACAAGGCGATACAGCTCATAGGTCAGAGGATCAAAGAGGAAGAGATCGAGGTCGTCGGGATACCCACCTCGACCGGGTCGGACCTGCTCGGCCGCGCTGTCGGCATCCGAATGGGCGAGTTGGACGACCATCCGCAGGTCGACCTGACCATAGACGGCGCCGACGAGGTGGACCCGAGCCTGAACCTCGTCAAGGGACTCGGAGGCGCCCTAGTGCGCGAGAAGATCGTCGCGGCGTCATCCAATGTCGAGATGATTGTGGTCGACGATTCCAAGATGGTGGACTATCTGTGCCAGAAGTCTCCCCTCCCCGTGGAGATAGTCACATACTCTCGAAAGAGCACCATGCGGAAGCTTGCTGCCCTGGGCTGCGTTCCGGAGTTGCGCATGACCGAGGACGAGCCTTTCGTCAGCGACAACCTCAACTACATCGTGCACTGCAGGTTCGGACGGATAGACGACCCGAGGGCCATGGAAGCGGAGATATGCATGACACCAGGAGTGGTGGACTGCGGCCTGTTCATCGGCCTGGCCAGCAAAGTCATAGTTGCGTCGGCCGAGGGTGTGAGAATCCTCGAGCGGGCAGAACGGTCGTACGAGGAGTGAGATCCGGTCTACTTCGCGATCTCCTTGAGATGCTTGATGTTGCTCTCGATCGATTCGATCTTCTTCTTCTCCTCCGCCTCGATCGTCTCGATGATCTTCTCAAAAGGTATTGCGAGTTTGTTGGAGTGGACTGGCCTTCCCTTTCCCTCCTTCTTTATGTCTCGCTTGGACACCCACTTCCTCCTGCGGAGATCCTGCATGGCTATGGACACTTCGGGCTGTCTAAGCCCCGTCGCGCTCTCGATCTCGACAGACGTCGTCTCCTCCTTCTTCCTGAGGTAGACCAGAGTCTTGGCCATGTTCTTGGACAGGCCCGTGCGCATGAGAAGCTCAACGAGCGTTTCGTCCTTTTTCGTGAGACCCTTGTCTGTCATATTTAGTGCCTAGCCAATTATTTATTACGTTATATTTATTGTTTACCATTAGAATGTGATTGTACTATAAGTATCCCCGAGAAAATCCGACTGGCAAATCGTCGTTGAGTCTTTTAGTGCGCTGGACGGGGTGTGGCTGTCCACAGGAAACCGGCAATGCTTTAATATGAGTTTCCGCTTACTCGTCAAATGTCCCACAGGGTCGCTGATTGATATGAAGAGACCGAGAGTTGTTAAAGGCTACTGTCCGAAATGCAAGAAACACACGGACCAGGAGCTGGAGCGAGTCAAGACGAAGCCGAGGAGCGAGCTCAAGTGGGGACAGAGGAGATACCGCAAGGCCACATCTGGTTATGGCGGTTTCCCTAGGCCCAAGTACGAGGGCCGGCAGAAGCCGACCACACGGGTCAACCTTCGCTACAGATGCAAGACATGCAAGAAGGCCTACCAGAGACCCGGCATAAGAGCGAAGATTTTCGAACTCAAGGAGGCGTGACGAATGAACGCCATCCCGTCTCCCAAGAGCAAGTTCATCGCCGTGAAGTGTCAGGACTGCGGCAACGAGCAGACGGCCTTCAACAAGCCCGCGACCCACGTGAAGTGCCACGTATGTGGCGCCACCCTGATCAAGCCCACGGGTGGCAAGGGCGAGGTGAGAGGAGAGTCGCTCGGAGAGGTAAAGTGATGCTTCGGAAGGCCGATTTTCCGGAAGTCGGAGACCTGGTCCTGTGCAGCGTCCAGAACGTGAAGAACTTCGGCGCGTTCGTCACCCTCGACGAGTTTCAGAACCGTGAGGGGTTCATACATGTCCGGGATGTGGCGACCGGCTGGGTGAAGTACATACGCGACCACGTCCGCGAAGGACAGAAGGTCGTGTGCAGGGTTCTTGGCGTCGATGCCGACAAGGGTCACATCGACCTCTCCCTGAAGCAGGTGAACGACCACCAGCGCAGGGAGAAGGTACAGGAGTGGAAGAACGAGAAGAAGGCCGAGAAGCTCCTGGAGATGGCTGGAAGCAAGATCGACAAGTCTCTAGATGATTCGTATACTGAGGTCGGCGACAAACTGCTCGAGGAGTTCGGGACGCTCTACGGGGCGTTCGAGGCGACGGCAGTCGACCAGGGCGTTCTGAAGGGTCTCGGCGTTGACAAGAAGTGGGTCGACGCGCTATCGTCCATCGCGAACGAGAGCATCCAGCTTCCGTCGGTGACGATTGGCGGACTGATAGAGGTAACCAGCCCCGCCCCGGACGGGATAGACCGGATCCGCGAGTCGCTCGAGTCCGGGCTCAAGGGCGATGTGGCTGAGATCGACATCCATTACCTCGGGGCACCGCGATACAGGCTGACTGTGACAGCCGAGGACTACAAGATCGCCGAGGAGGAGTTGAAGGCCGCGATCGACAGGATCGTCGGTTCCATTGAGGGGAGCGGTGGCGCTGCCACTTTCAAGAGGAAGGAGGAGACGTGACGAAGACCCTCCTAAGACGGTGCTCGCCCTGTCGGAGGTACACGCTGGGGGAGACATGCCCTGTCTGCGGAGGCGCAACCTTCATGCCAATTCCAGCCAAGTACTCTCCGAGCGACAAATACGGCGAGTACAGGCGCAGACTCAAGAAGGAGATGTCGGGGTAGTCAATCATGGATGACGTGGTCTTGGTCTACAAGGAGAAACCGGAGCTCAACGCCCCTATCATGGTGGAGGGTCTACCCGGCGTCGGCAACGTGGGCAAGCTGGCGGCGGAGCATTTAGTCGACCAGCTGAAGGCCGTGAAGTTCGTGGAGATATTCTCGAAATATTTCCCGCCCCAGGTCCTGGTGAGCGACTCAGGCGTGATAAGGCTGGTCAGCAACGAGATGTACTACGTCAAGAGGCCCGACGCCGAGAACGACCTCGTGATTCTGGTGGGTGACTATCAGGGCCTGACCCCTGACGGACAGTACGAGCTCTCCGACAGGATAATGAGGATGGCCCAGGACCTTGGAGTCAAGATGATATTCACGCTCGGGGGGTACGGTCTAGGCAAGCTCATCGAGACGCCAAGGGTGTTAGGCGCCGTGACCGAGGATTCCCTCGTGGAGGAGATGAAGAAGTACGGAGTGACCTTCTCCAAGGGCGAACCTGGAAGCGGCATAGTCGGCGTGAGCGGACTACTGCTAGGCCTAGGGAAGGTGATGGGCATGCGCAGCGTCTGCCTCATGGGCGAGACCTCGGGTTACTTCGTGGATCCCAAGGCCGCACAGGCGGTACTCGAGGTGCTGTCGAAGATTCTCGAGGCGAAACTCGATTACAAAGACCTCGAGGACAAGGCCCAACAGATCGACATGCTCACATCCAAGCTGAAGGAGTCGGAGCCTCAGTCGGAGCCGAGGAAGGAAGACCTGGGCTACATCGGTTAGGTACGTGGTGCGTACTAGACTGGATACCTCCCGGTATCTCAATTAAAAATGAAAAAATAGGGGGGAGGTAATCCTGATTCGGTGAGGTGAGGAAAAGAGTAGTTAGAGTGCATCCCATCCCGTTCTGACTACTTCTTCAGATATTCTTCCTCGTATGCTTTTATCGTGGCTAGCGACTGTTCTGCGTGCTCGAACTTCTTCATCCTGTCGACGACCAGTTCCAGACGGGAATAGATCAGGTCCCTGATGGCCGCACGGATCGCCTCGGATCTCGACGGGAAATCGTCGATCTCCACGAGGAAGTCCAAAGCGCGAAGATGTCGTTCAGGGATTCGTATGGTTGTCTTCTCGCTCCCGCGGTTCATTGCCTGTCGCCCCGTGCATAGCACGCCCTGCGCCCGACATCCTCTGTACCTCCTTTGTCTTACGTGTGTCGGACATTCCCCTTATAAAATTGTGAATATATAAAACTTGGCTAATGGATGCGCGCAATCTAGAAGGAACCCCCGAATCGGTGTCGGTCCATGCCGACCGGTAGTTGCCGAAAAACGATTTATATGGAATTCATGATAGGGTGCTTAACACCAGCATTCTGGCTTGCGGAACCCCGACTTAGCTCAGACTGGCTAGAGCGGCTGACTGTAGTGTGGAAGTCGGCACGACCGATCTCAGTCGCCGAAATCAGCAGGTCCCCGGTTCAAATCCGGGAGTCGGGACCACCCCGGTCCAAGCGCTCTGCGCCGATCGCTTATGAGCGGCTACAATCTCTCAGAGGTGATGATCTCCTTGCCCTTCTCGAGCAACGCTATCTCCCTCGAGTCGAAAACCCTCGGGTCGAGGGAGATGATCAGCCGAGTCGCGCTCTCCATCGCTGCCTCAGCCCATCTGTCCACGGCCTTCAGTATCTTGGGGAAATCGTTGCTGCTCACAAGATACTCTATCCCCTCGACGAGCACCACGCCGTTCTGCGAGCGCTCCATGAAATTGACGAGCATGTCCGTCAGAAGGCTCAGCTTCGCGGGATCGAGGTTCTCACTCCCAGCAACCGAGGAGAGCCATATGATCGGCGTCGTTTGGAGGTAGAACTCGGACCTGATCTTCAGTGGGTGTTGTCTCGTCACCAACAAGCCCTGCGCCCTGCTGGCATATTTGCCGCACTCCCTGCACGGACACGGGAGGTTGCATGTGCTGCAATCGATGCTCTCGCAGGGAAAGCTCTCGTCGTCCTCGCAGTCAAAGCATCTCCCCCTCAGGACATCGGCGAATATTTCTAGCGAGAGCACAGGCTTCTCCTCTTCCACCAGGTAGATGCGTCGATGGAGAAGCTCATACGCTGCCTTGGAGCTGGAAGTCTTGGCTTCGGCGGCGGGCTCTCTTACCTGCATGTGTCCGCGGGCGATCGCGAAGGCAAACAGCAACCCCGACATGGCGATTCCAGTCACGACAGAAAGAGCGGATATCGAGACGTCCCCGGTCATCCACGGCTCCCTCCCCTCGATGATAGCCGGGATCCCGCTCAGCGCGAATATCCACAACCCGGTCAGGTATATCAAACCAGAGTGTCTCTGAGTCTCGGTCGTGGTCTTCCTCGACGAGACAATGAATGTCATGGCAATCAGTATGGTCACCGCGGCGTAGAGAGCACCAAGGTTCTGATTCATCAGTGAGATGATAGCCCATTCTCCTGTCGCCCCCTCGATCTGCGAAGTGGAGGCCAGTATGGTTGCAGCACCGATCCCTGCGATCACGATCAGCCCGTATCTGTTCAGGGGTCTGAAGGTGATCCTACGTTTGGTCGGGAAGAGCATAGTGAGCTGCCAGAGGAAGGTCTCCGACAAGAGAGTGGCGAAGACGAAAACCGTCCCTATCGTCGTCCTGAGGTAGTGCTCCTCCACATCCATGAAAGGGTACATCGTCCCTGTGATGAGCGCGACAAAGGCTCCCCACATCGCCAAGAGAAAGACAAATGCTGCCGTCGATTTCGGATTCGACATCAGAGCCAGCAGCCCTGCACCGAAGCATATGGAACCGGCGACAAGTGACGCGAGCAACAACACCGCTTCCATGGACCCGTACCTCTAATGGATGTGGAACCCAACCAACGCCCCGGGACTCGTTATAGCGACTGAGAGCTGATTTGCCGAGTTCAGCCGCTACGCCGTCATTGCCGCTCTGACGGCCTCCAACAGCCTCTCAACCTGGAAGGGCTTCGCGACGAAGTCTATCGCGCCAGCACGCATGGCCTCTTTCCTGAGAGCCTCTTTCACCAGTGCGCTGACCACCACTATCTTCGCGCCTGTGTCCTGTTCGATGATCTTAGTAATCGCCGACAGCCCGTCCATTCCCGGCATGAGTATGTCCATGAGTACGATGTCCGGTTTGAGCGCCTTGTATTTCTCTATCGCCTCAAGACCGTTGGCTGCCTCACCGACAATCTCGTGGTCATGGGATTCAAGGATGTCACGGATCATCTCCCTGATGAACGGTGCATCCTCGACAATAAGAATCTTCGCCATCCTAAGCCCTGCCTGTCCACAAGCGCGTTTCCTCATCACTCATGGACTTAATCTAGTGAAAGAATCCACTGCATATATAAGTTGGCCACTTCGTATCGCAATTGACACCCGCGTTATGCGGTGGCCCAGATTGCCTCGGAAGCGCGACGAGGCCTCGACCCGACAGCGGCGGTTCCAGACCGTGCGATCCGAATGCCTACGGCATTCCGTCTGACGGTTCACCGTCGTTGTCCAGTCCTGAGAAGAAATATATACTATGGACGGCATTAGTATGAATCGTCCGACACTCGTCGGACTCAAGGGATGGGCAATGGTATCAGGACTGAAGCTTAAGTCTGCTCGAGACGAACAGGCATCACCTGACGCGAACAGAACGCCGTACCGGCTAGCCTCCTACGAGCACGATTACGAGGGCAAGAAGTTCAAGTCGAGCGGCGTGGTGTACAGTTTCTGGAGCGCTGCGAAGTACACGCTCGTGCTCTCCATCGTCCTGTGGTGGCTCCCACTCTTCGGTCAGATGATCGCGGGGTATGTCGGCGGGCGCAGGGCGGGAGGCCCCTGGAAGGGCGTCGCCGCTGCCATAGTGCCTGTCGCCTGCCTATATGTGGTCGTGACAGGGTTCGATAGCGGGTTCTTCCCGTCGCACATACTTGGAGTCGCGGTGGCTCCCGCGGCCGTGTCCGCATCATTGAGCCAGAGCATCCCATTCATATCCCCGTACATACAGTTCTCTTCGGAGTACGTGGGTTCGTTCGTCGCCGCGCTGGCTGGCTCGAGCCCGTACGGCATCAACACGTACGTAGTGACCGTCGCCTTCGCCTACGTAGGAGGGATACTGGCCGAGCAGAGCAGGCGTGAGATCGCCTACACCTCCGGATCGGTCATGTCGAACACCACGGTCCTGGTGCATGACAGCAACAGGAACCGGTCGCACCCGTATCCTGAGCCGGCTCGCCCGGGTCTCGCCCATACGATATCATCTCATCTGCCGTGGTCAAGGGAGCACCTTGCTGCCCGCCAAGGGTCACACCAACACGTGTACGCGCTTCCGCCTGGCCGCGGTGAGAGTGCGGGGGGATGGCAACACGCGAATCAGATGGCGTTCCAGAACGAAGGTGGCCGCGCGCGAAACCAGATGGCGCCGCCTTCGTCATACGCGACGCGGGGGGCTCGCACCGAACCTCACAACCGTCGCAACGGTGGCGCGAAGGCCCCATCCAGGGGGGGCGATCCAAAGCGGCGTTCCAGTCGCAGGGTCAGGCAGCATTACTCTTCAGCTCGCAGGTTTGCGCCCGAATCGAGCATCGCCGCAGGGACGAGTTCCACCCGCTCCCGGAGGAACAAACAGGCACGGAGGCCGAGCACCCGCTCCCGGGCTCCGGCTGCGAAGTTCGCTCCATCTGACCAGAAATCCGTCAGAAAGGCGCGGAAGGCCATCGAGAAGGAGTGGCACTCGCGTTCGAAGTTCGTCGCTCCCGCTAGACAACAGGTCGACTTCGTCGACGATGATGACTTCGTGGACGCCCCTGCTGCCCGCAACCAGGGCAGGTCGAGGCACCCGAGACCTCCTCAGAAGCGACGGTGGGATACGATCTGATGTATGGTCCTGCGCCGTCACGAGAGTGAGGAGCGAATCTATTTATTCGTCTAGTCGTTCGCCAGTCGATGGAGCGGAGCGTTGCGCTCAAGTAACGATCATCGTGTCGCACGGAGCTGGGAAGAATGTTTTGCCCGAACTGCAAGTGTCTGTTGTTCCCGAAGGATGGGAAGTTGGTCTGCAGGAAATGCGGAACCGAGCAGGAGCAGTCATCTGCTCAGAAACCCAATGTGATCACCCACAGGGGTAGAGACCGCGAGATGGCAGTCATAGAGGATGTGTCGGGCACCCTTCCGACAGCCGATGTGGAGTGCACGTCATGCGGGCATACGAAGGCCTACTGGGTCCTGAGGCAGACCAGGGCCGCGGACGAACCCGCGACAAGGATATACCGGTGCGTGAACTGTTCCCACTCGTGGCGCGAGTACTAGTGCACTGGATGGATGCGCAAAGCTATTTAAAACAAAGAAGGATTACAGGTGTGTAACGGAAGGGGGGCCAATGTTTCAGGCGAGAGCCAGAGCTGGAGTATTGAAGGAAGTCGTCAACGTCGTTTCGACCTTAGTGGACGAGGCCAAGTTCACCATGAACTCCGACGGTCTCACGCTCAGAGCGGTCGACCCAGCGCACATAGCAATGGTGGACCTGACGCTTGGCAAGGATGCCTTCGATGAGTTCAAGGCGGATGAGAGCGAGATCGGCATCGACATCGACAAGCTGAGCCAGTTCCTCAAGCTTGCGAGAGGCGATGACATGGTCGATCTGAAGCACGACGAAGACAAACGACGGCTCAAGATCGTCGTCGGCGATATCACGAGGCACATGAGCCTCATCGACACAACAGGGATGAGCGACCCGAAGGTGCCGAACCTGGACCTCCCCGCCTCCGTGACCGTCAGGTCCGAAGACCTGATGCAGGGGATAAAGGCGAGCGAGACGGTCTCAGACCATATAGCCTTGGTCGCCAGCCCCGAGGGTTTTGAGATGAGCTGTGAGGGTGACATGGACCAGGTCCACTGGAGGAAGGCCAAGAAGGACCTCTCCGCTCTGAAGGCACAGGGAAGCGTTAGGAGCCTGTTCCCGCTGGAGTATTTCTCCAACATGCTCAAGTCCGTCTCCTCGGGCAGTGAGGTCACGATGCATATGGGCAGCGATTATCCCGTCAGGATGGAGTTCAAGATCGCCGATGGGAAGGGTGAAGTGAGGTACCTGCTTGCTCCAAGGATCGAGAGCAGTGACTGAAGTGTGTGCGTCGGGAACCGAAGCTCCCGCCGATGTCTGCGGCGAACACTCACACGGAGACCTCTCGAGAGGCTAGGCTGATCTGTCATGAAGCGGCTTAGGATCGGAGTTCTGGCATCGGGTGGCGGAACGAACCTTCAGGCCATGATCGACTCGTGCGAGCGGGGAGAAATAGACGGCGACGTGGTCGTCGTGATATCCAACATTCCCAATGCGTTCGCGCTTGAGAGGGCGCGGAAGCACGGGATCGACGCATTCTGTTTCCCGCATGACGGTCTCACCCGGGAGCAGCACGAGACAGACGTCATCGAATGCCTCGGACAGCACCAGGTGGACGTGGTATGCCTCGCAGGATACCTGCGCATGCTGACTCCTCTAATGATAGACAAGTACGCTGGAAGGGTGATCAACACGCATCCCGCCCTGCTACCGTCCTTCGGAGGGAAGGGCATGCATGGCCTCCACGTCCACAAAGCGGTCCTCGACTACGGATGCAAGGTCTCGGGATGTACGATACATGTCGTGACGGCCGAGGTCGACGGCGGTCCGATACTGCTACAGAAGGCCGTCCCCGTCCTCGAGGACGACACACCGGAGACGCTCCAGGAACGGGTCCTCAAGGAGGAGCACAGGCTTTATCCGAGGGCGGTCCAGCTCTTCGCGCAGGGAAAGGTCAAGATACACGGGAGAAAGGCGAGGATATTGGAGAGCTGACCGTCCCGCGGTCACTGGAATAATTTAAACTAGTGCGACCGTTATCCCGCCTTGAGGTCACAGCATCGCCAGGGGAGGAAATCTTGGAGATATACGACGGTGAATTCATTGCAGAACTCGAGGCCGTTGCCAAGAGGGTGAGGTCTCACTCGATCACCATGATCTACCGGGCGGGCTCCGGTCACCCAGGCGGCTCGTTGTCGGGCGTCGACGTCATGGTCGCCCTCTACTTCCATATAATGAAGCACGACCCCAATCGACCGGACTGGCCGGAACGGGACAGGTTCGTCCTGAGCAAGGGCCACGCCGCCCCCTCTCTATACGCGGTCCTCTCAGAGGCGAAGTACTTCCCTGAGAAGGAGCTGGAGACACTGAGGAAGCTGGGTAGCAGGCTCCAGGGTCACCCGTGCATGCGCAAGACCCCGGGGGTCGAGATGTCCACGGGCTCCCTCGGACACGGCCTGGCAGCCGGGAACGGCATGGCGTTGGCGGCTAAGCTCGATCGCAAGCTGTACCGGATATACGTGCTCTGTGGGGATGGCGAGATGGACGTCGGCGAGACTTGGGAGGCCGCGATGCTCGCGTCACACTACAAGCTGGACAACATCACCATGTACCTCGACAGAAACAAGCTGCAGCTGGACGGCCCGACGGAGAAGATCATGTCGCTCGAACCCCTTGCCGACAAGTGGAAGGCCTTCGGGTGGCACGTGATCGAGATAAACGGGCATAGCATGAAGGAGATAATCCAGGCGACGAACGAGGCCAGGGGCGTCAAGGGCAGGCCGACTGTGATCATCTGCCATACTATCAAGGGCAAGGGCGTGAGCTACATGGAGGGTTCGCTACACTTCCACGGCAAAGCGCCCACGGACGAGGAGTACAAGCAGGCGATGAAGGAACTGGGGACGGCGGACCAATGACGTGGAAGTGGGAGAGTCAGAGGGAGCAGTACGGTCGCGCACTCGTTGAACTGGGCAAGGAGAGGAGCGATATCGTGGTGCTCGACGCGGACCTATCCAGCTCCACGAGGACCGCCGATTTCGCATCGGCGTTCCCCGAGCGGTTCTTCAACTGCGGCATCGCAGAGCAGAACATGATCGACACCGCCGCAGGCCTTGCTGCATCCGGCAAGACTGTCTTTGCCTCGACCTTCGCGGTCTTCGGCACAGGCCGTTGCTACGACCAGATCAGGCAATCTGTCGCGTATCCGAAACTGAATATCAAGATCGTGGCGTCGCACGCCGGTATCACAGTCGGAGGCGACGGCGCGTCCCACCAGATCATCGAGGACATCGCCCTCATGCGCGTGCTCCCCAATATGGCTGTCATCGTGCCGGTCGATTCGAACGAGACATACAAGGTCATCAAGACCGTCGCGAAGACCGAGACCCCAGTGTATGTCCGGATCGGAAGGGCGGATGTGCCGACGGTGACGGACAAGGACACGCCTTTCGAGATGAACAAGGCGAAGGTTATGAGGGACGGTATGGACGTGACGCTGATAGGTTGCGGCATCATGGTCTCGAAGTGCCTCGAGGCGGCCGAGGAGCTGGCGAAGCACGGCATCGACGCCCGGGTAATCAACCTGCACACCATCAAGCCGCTTGACGAGAAGACCATCGTCAAAGCCGCGCGCGAGACGGGCGGGGTCGTGACGGCGGAGGAGCACAGCGTGATGATGGGCATGGGCAGCGCGGTCGCGATGTGCCTGGTCGAGAACTTCCATGTACCGATGAAGCGCGTCGGTATACCTGACGTGTTCGGCGAGTCGGGAGCGTGCAACGAGCTGATGGAGAAATACGGGCTCACGATGGAGAACATAGTGGAGGCCGCACACGACGTGTTGAAGAGGAAGAAGTGAGGGGTGGACACATGAAGATATTCATCGACACTGCGAATCTGGAGCACATACGAGAGGTCAACAGCTGGGGCATACTGGACGGCGTTACCACGAACCCGACCCTGGTCGCCAAGGAGGGGCGCAGCTTCGAGGACCTCATCAACGAGATATGCTCGATAGTAGACGGGGACATCAGCGCCGAGGCTGTCTCGATGGACGCGGACGGCATGGTCAAGGAGGCCAGAAAACTCTCGAAGATGCACAAGAACGTCGTCGTGAAGATACCCATGACCTCTGAGGGCCTCAAGGCCGTGAAGGCCCTGTCTGGGGAGGACATCAGGACGAACGTCACGCTTGTCTTCTCATCCAACCAAGCGCTCCTCGCCGCGAAGGCCGGCGCGACATACGTATCGCCATTCGTCGGGAGGCTCGACGACATAAACCACACGGGCATGGACCTGGTACGGGACATCGTCGAGATATTCGAAGTGCACGGCTACCACACGCAGGTCATCGCGGCGAGCATAAGGCATCCGCTTCATGTGACCGAGGCAGCGCTCGCAGGCGCTCATGTGGCCACCATACCGTACGATGTCCTGAAGAAGATGGTCAGACACAACCTGACCGATGCTGGCATCGAGCGCTTCCTGAAGGACTGGGAGACGGTCCCGGAGAAGTGAGCCATGAAGTACACGCGCCTTACCATATGTAAGGCGTCGTGCTAGACCTGTCGAACCCTTTCACGAGGTCTATCGAGTATTCCTCGCTCGGCTTCCACCCATAGACTGGATACACTAGTTTCTGGATGTACTTCATAAGATTCCTCGCGAGGTCCGTGGCCAGGTGGTCTGGTCCGAACGTCTCGCGGCTAATCTGGAGGACCATGGATCTCGTGGCAGCTTCGTCGGTGATGCCCAGACTGTGGAGATACTCGTGCAGCAGCACGTGGAACACGTACGGTTTGAACAGGTCGGGTTCTGTCTGCTTCACCCTCGCCAGGGGGAGGCTGTTGAGTACTATGATGTTGGTGGCCACAGGGTAGAACGCCCCCACGAACCCGTCGAGTCCGCCGCCAAGGTTCGCGAGGCCGAGCATGAGGCCCGCGCGCCCCATGCCAGTGCAGGAGTTGACAGAAGCCTTCACCAGCTCGAACACGTCCGCAATGTCCTGAGCACCATCAAGTTTCTCGCCGAAACCCTGTCTCCTGTTCACCATGCATCAACGTTGCACTCTCAAGGACTTATGCACATTGCTTGACGTATGATAATCGCCGCGGTCGTCGGCAAACATGAAATATTGCTGACGGCTCTCGGATGCCCGTGCGGTCCGAGGCTTTGGTCGTCGGCGGAGGCCCTGCCGGCTCTATCGCGGCAACGAACCTTGCCGCCGATCACGATGTCGTCATAGTCGAGGAGCACGACTCCCTCGGTGAGCCCGTCCAATGCGCGGGGCTCGTCACTCCGAGAGGAGTGCCAGACTTCGCCCGAAAGAGCGTCGTGTCAAGTGTCAGGGGAGCGAGGATACACTCTCCGCTCGGCTTCGTTCTCACGATCGAGTCGAAGAAGCCGCGGGCACACGTCCTCGACAGGCGGGTTTTCGACACGCTGCTCTTCGAGCGTGCGCTCTCGGCCGGCGCAGTACCGTTCACCGGTTCTAGGATCAGGATGGTCAGGGACGAGGGAACATGTGTCAAGGCTGAGCTTGACCACCAAGGCAAGGAAGGCCATCTCGCCGCTGATGTGCTGATAGGCGCTGACGGCCATCGGTCATTGTGTCGACAGGCGGCGGGTCTCCGACCGCCGAAGCAGGTGCTCCGCGGACTCCAGGCAGAGTTGACAGGCGTCGAATCTGACCCTGATTTCGTGGACCTTTACATCGGTTCGAAGGTCGCGCCAGGGTTCTTCGGATGGTCCATCCCGGCAGGTGATGTGACCAGGGTCGGTTTGTGCACTTGGGGCGAGAATGAACTGCCTTCGAAGTACCTCAATAGATTGTTGTCCCGGCCGGAGTTCGCGAACGCGTCGCAGGTATCGAGGTCCTCTGGACGTATCCCCGTCGGCGCCGGCAGGTCCGCGGTCTCCGGCAGGATCATGCTCGTCGGCGATGCGGCGTGTCACGCGAAGCCGTTGTCCGGTGGCGGCGTCTACACCGGCATAAGAGGCGCGGAGCTCTGCTCGGATGTCGCGCGCCGTCACCTTGACGACGCGGATGGAACACCGCTTTCCGATTACGACACCCTCTGGAGGGAGGCGTTCGGCCACGAGCTGAGCAGAGCCTTCAGGATACGGAAGGTGTTCCTCACGCTCACTGACAGGAAGATGGACCGGGCCCTCCGCATGTTCGACGACCCGGAGGTGAGGGCTCTGATCGAGGAGACGGGGGACATAGACTATCCCTCAGCGCTTTCGAAAAACGTTCTCAAGCTTGCCCCTAAGCTCGCCAAGTTTTCCCCTCAGCTGATAAAATCGCTTCTCTAGCTTTGGGTACTTGCCCGGGTTGTCCAGGACGAAGTAGTATGTCGCCGTGAACGCCGTCCCCACGCAGGCAATGATCAGTAGGGCCAACGGCCATCTCGGGATCGGGATCTTGAGCCCGAAGGAGGAGTCCGGTATGAGGCCGTCCACGCCCAGCTCGGACATGTAGGTCATGTCCACGATGCTCTCCTCCGGGTCGAAGGACACCATCTCATCCCACTCTTCGTCCGAGAAGTAACCCCTCGACTGAAGGACCACCTGCGTGTCGTTCGCTTCGAAGGAGAACGCCATCCGGAAACGCATGAAGTAAGTGCTCTGCATGAAGTACGAGCCGTGGGGCGTATCCTTCCCTGTCACGATCGTGAGCGACACCCTCTCTGTCGAATTCAGCGGCAGCACCGCAAACTCAACGGCCGTCTCGGTGCCTCCTCCTTCGAACACGGGTGGTTCGTCGAAGTCTTCGTCGACGTCGCGTACCTCCTCCTGCGTCGCATACCTGTATATCCCGATGTCAAGCGTGACATTCACCATGGTGCACTCTGGGTCGTCGTAGGGGTTCGTCAGGTTGAACGCGAAAACGAGCGATTCACCGGGGGCGACGGTCGGCGTGACAAAATCCGACAGCACGTTATTGGCATATTGCGGACGGCCGGGCTCGGGCACCGAGGCGGATGCCTGGCCTTGGATGATGAGGAGAGCTACGAACGTGAATGCCAGCCAACCGCGCGTCATACCGAGCGAGGAAAACCCCTAGGAGTTATATGTTTTTTGGCGACGGTGGTCCACGAAAGTCTCTCGACGTGGGGCCTCGTAAACCATTAAACTCTTGCCTGCGTTCAGATGTCCGTGGACGGCGTAAGGGTCCCGAGAGGGCGGGCAGAGGAGACGAGACTGCGCTTGGCGGCTGTGCGTGCGGTGGACAAAACGAGGTCGATCATCGAGGAAGGCAGCCATGTCATCATCCCGATAGTGGACACACGGGATATCAGCTCCTTGCTCGGGCCAGGGACCGAAGTCGTCGAGCGCGTCTTTCCTCACAGATGCTCCCGCAACGACCCCATCGACGACATCCGTGATAAGGTGGAGATACCAGAACCGATGAAACTGCTCCTACCCGTCAAGTGGGAGCAGTTCGGAGATGTCCTCGTGCTGCGACTACCGCACGAGCTGGACGAGCACGAGGAGGAGGTGGCAGCGGCCTATGCGTCTGTCCTGCGCGTGAAATCGGTCCTCAGAGATGAGGGAGGCGTCACTGGTGACTTTAGGACGCCTGTCGTGCGCCTGTTGCTCGGCACAGACGTCGTAACGGTACACAGGGAGAACGAGGTCCTGTACAAATTCGACGTTTCGAAACTGATGTTTTCGTCAGGAAACACCGATGAGAGGGCTCGGATGGCAGGCATCGCCTGCGACGACGAGGTGGTCGTGGACATGTTCGCCGGCATCGGATACTTCTCCCTTCCGTTGGCCGTGCACCAGCAGCCCAGGAAGATAATCGCCTGCGAGCTCAATTCGGTATCCCACAGCTACCTCGTCGAGAACATCGGTATCAACCACGTCGAGGGTATCGTCGAACCGGTCCTCGGAGACAACCGCTCCCTGGAGGGCGAGTCCATCGCCGACAGGGTGTTGATGGGCTATGTGAAGACGACCCACGAGTACCTGGACACGGCGTTCCGGTTGGTCAAGAGCGGAGGCGTCATACATTACCACGAGACGTGTCCGTGCGAGCTGCTTCCCGCCCGCCCGCTCGAGAGGTTGCGGGCCGCGAACCCGCTTGGACGCGTGGATGTCCTCAGGTTCAGAGAGGTGAAATCTTACTCACCGGGCGTGAGCCATGTCGTGGTGGACGCGAGGGTCGTCAAACGCGCGTGAACTCCTCGGTCACGCCCGCCTCCCGCACGAACGCCACGAAGGCCTTGTGATGATCGTCGGGTCCTTCGCTCTGGATGAGCTTGGACGCGTACTGCTTCAGATGCTTGCCGAGTTCCTTCTCCTCTTTTGTGAGTCTCCAGGCCCTCGTGGTGATCCCCAACGAGAGGTCGAACGCGTGGGCGATCGCCCTCATCCGGTGGTCTGCTGACGATTCAGCCTCGAGGACAACACTAGCCTCAGAAGCCCCGCTCGTCTTGTACGCCCGAGCCGCATCGTCGATGAACTTGCCATAGGTGCCAAGTCCGTCATATCTCGGTATTCTAGAATCCACGGCTTCGCGCTCCGCCTTCTTCGCCGCCCGTCGTATAGTCTTCATGGGGGATCTCACGGCTTCGTCGCTGCCGTCGAAATACTTCTCCGTCAGCTTGTCGGAGACGACCGCCTTCAGCGCGTTCCTGCCGTGCTCGAGCCAGTAGGTGGCCATCAGCTTGTTCACTGTGTCGCCGGAGTCGACCACGACCGGGTGTTTGACATCGGCCAGCAATCCCTTGAGCGCCTTCACTTCGAGCGGGTCGGTGGTGATAGTCTCGACGAAGGTGTCCACATCTTCGCCGAAGCATTGGTCGCCCCTGACGAACACCCTCCGACTCTGCTTAGTCAGCTCGGCCTTGACATCCTCCAGGTGCTTGTCTATCAGCTCTCGGTCTCCGATCTTACCCGAGGAGTAGTCCTCCAGCAGCCCCTTGTCGACCGGAAGGTCCAACAGGTCCTCGCACCCGCTCGCGGAGGAGGTCGTCTTCAGTGGACGCTTTATCGATATTTCGATGCTGTCGAGCACTTCGGGGACCGCCATGCCCTCGGCGAGTTTCGACAGGACGTTCTTCGACCGCGTCGCGCACGCGTCGCAGAGGTGTACGGTCTTGCCCGCTCCGACCCACGCGTATTCTAGATGGTTGGTCGCCCGAGGGTCGTGAGCGCACTGGAAGCCGCTGTCGTCCTCCTTCGTCGCCCCTACCGAGCCAGCGGCGATCCTGATGTACTCGATCGGAGGGCTGGGGGCCCGTCCGGTGCAGATGAAGTTGTCACCGTACGAGTAGAAATGGAGCCTTCTCTTCTTCACATGGTCGAGGACGGACAACACCCTCCACCGAGGGGAATCGTAGTTCTGTACAGCGATCAACTTCTCACGCGAGGTCTTCCCTCGAAGCGCGAACATGACAGTTCCCTTGGGATACTTCGCGGACGCGAGATACGGGGCCTTCTTGTCGTGCGCAAGGCCGACGGTCGCCGCGTAGGCCCTGGCCAGTTTGTCCCCCTTGCATGCCAGCTTCTCAAGCCTCCTAGGGTCGTCCTTGGACCTCGACACCCTCTCCAGATGCACCCGTGTTCTGATGAAGGGGCAGCCCCGGCACTTCAGGGAGCAGGTGGGGAGCACCAGCTCGTAGTCCTCCTTCAGCGCTTCCGCCTTTGCGAGCAGGTCCTTCTCCCTCACCTTGGAGGTGATACGGGCGTTGACCCTCAGTCTCATGTTCTTCTTGTTGATGGGCATTTGCAGTCATCGCAATACAGGCGGTGTTAATAGGTTTTTTCCAGCCTACAGGCAACCTTTCACGGAGTTCCATCCGGAAAAGGTTATTAGTCTGGCCTAGCCATAGGGAACATTGAAAGAGACGGATGGGGCAGATGGCTGAGGATGAGGATTTCGCCAAGGGGTTCCTGAGGGGATTCCAGGAAGGTCTGCAGGACGCTTGGGACGAGATAATCAAGCTTTCCACCAAAGGCTACACCTCCAGAGAGCTCCAGATCATGGCCAAGACGAAGAAGTCGATGCTCTCCCGACAGGTGGACGCGAAAGCTGAGGAGCTCGAGCGCAGGGTTGGGAAGAAGCTCTTTGCCCCAGAATCAGCCGGGAGTAACCTCCGCCCTTCAGCGGTTGAACTGCTTCCCGGATGGAGCTATGTGGTTAGGGAGGAACGACCTGAAAGGAGCTTCGCGATGTTTTCGAAGCTGCTCTCGGAGGGCGGGACTGGTCTCTGCATATCGCGTACGCACCCGGACCTCCTCAAGCAGAAGTACGAGTTCGAGGCGCAGAGCCTCTGGCTCACGAAGACCGAGAAATCGCAGGGCAAGAAGTCCGCGAAGTCCTTCGAATACGTGTCCCCGAACAACCTCGCGCGCCTCGCCTCGGTCGTCAGGGAGTTCCTTTCGAGGAACGAGAACGGCGCCGTGATAGTTGAAGGTCTTGAGTATCTCCACACTCAAAACGATTTCAAGAGCGTCCTCAAATTCATCCAATTGATCAACGAACAGGTGGTGCTCGACAAGGGTTACCTGTTGGTGCCGCTTGACAAGGCGACGATGGACACACGTGAGTTCTCCCTCGTCGAAAGGGAGATGAGCCAAGTCATTTAGATCTCTCAGATTCCGACTCGAGGGAGTGAGTTTGTCGGCCGGCAACCGTGGATTGCGGTCTCTCGCCATTCAAACCTTCTGAGTATAGCTTATATAGAGCGAATGCTGTGAACCGCCGTCGTGATCATCTCGGTGTCTGGTAGCAGCTGATACCTGGATAGCAGCTGATGCCTTATCTCTGACGTGCGGGGGGACAGAGATTTCAGTGATTGGAGCAGTGGCTCAAACCAAGGGCAGAAACGGGTTGAGGACAGCGAGTCTTCTTGCTTCAGCCATTCTGCTTACTGGTTTTGCCGCAGGCGCTTTCTTCGGGTTGAATTCAGTGGGCCCTTCCCCAGACGAAGAACTCCGCTGCGGCACCATGGCTGCGAGCATTCTGAGCTTCACCGCCAGCCCGAACAGGGTGTACGTGGGGGAGGAGGTCACCTTCACCGCCACTGCAACCAGCACAAGCAGTGCAAGCCTCACTTTCACCATATACTACGACGCGATCTTGCCGCCATACCCGGAAAACAACACACAAAGCCCCTACTCCGAACACATGACTGACAGCCCGGGTACGGTGACGACGACTTTCACTTATGAGCAACTTGGAAATTTGACGCTTGGCACCGATACATTCTACGTTGTGCGGCTCGTTGTCAGTGACGGTTCTGCCACTACCGCAACGGAACTACTGAGCGTCTACGTGATAGAGAATAGGGCTCCCACATTTGATGAGTCGCTCATGGCAGAGCTGCCAGATTTGAATCCTGGAGAAGAAGCGAACCTGTCTATCACTGTCTCCGATCCCGATGGCGACCCCTTAGTTGTGACTTGGGATTTCGGAGATGGATCGGTTGTTGTCGACACGATTGGACCTGCACTGTCTGGAGTCTACGTCAATCAGACCTACGCATGGTATCCCGTAACCGGTCCCGGCATAGGGGGTGACATGTTCTTTTCGCTTGTTATCACCCTGGAAGATCCTTACGCAAATTCGAGAACGGCAACCAGTCTAGTTACCGTTGTGTTGCCTCCAAACGGAACTCCTTCTACCAGACTTGCAGCTTCGGAAACACTGATTGACCCGACGGAAGAGGTGTCTTTCTACGCTAACGCAACCGATCCTGAGGGGGAGGCGTTGACGTGGACATTCGTGTTCAACAATGGCGTCGAGGATGTTCATGTGGTGGTCCATAACACGGATGTCACTATACCTGGCGCGAAGATATGGAACAACATCACGTACACTTTCGAATCACCCGCAAACTACACTGTGCGGCTCTATGTCTGTGACGGGTTGGTACCATACCAGAACTTGGCTCACAACGTGACCAAGGAGGTCTCGGTCACAGTGGTCGGTAACTCGCTCCCATCGATTGTTGATGAGATTGTCATGTCCGAAGAGAGCCCGCAAATCAACGTCACTGTTGGTTATGTCCAAGTAACGTTCACGATAAAGACGTATGATGCCGATGGAGAAGTCATCACCGCGACTTGGAATCTCGACGACGGAGAGGGTTCCAAGGTGAATGCCTCTGCCGGAGGACTGGCCATATACACCTTCAGGCAGGAGAGATACTTCGACCAGACTGGCGTATACAACGTTTCAGTCGTCATCTCCGATGACATTCTCGGACATGAAGTTGTGAGATACAGGGAATTCACCGTTACCTCCGACAATCTGCCGCCCAGCGTCGTCAGTTTCAACTTCACATATGATGCTGGCAATTACGCAGCTCCAGGAGAGAAGATCGAGTTCTCCATCAAGTTGTTGGATCCGGAGATGGACGTTATCGAGATAACGTGGGATTTTGGTGATAACAGCTCCATCCTTAGCTTCAACCTGACAGAATATGTGGATGGAAACGTCACTTGCGTCGTTAATCACTCGTACTCGGAAGTAGGGATGTATAACGTAACGATAAGGTATTCAGACAATGAGATATTTGGCATTCTCACGCACGAACGGATCAAAACGGCAGAAGTGATCGTCGACACGCCGTTCGATAGGGTTGCCGATCCATGGAGCTGGTGGGATTACACCGCTCTGATCTTTGTTCTGATGATTCCAGTCGCGCTGGCACTGAATCTAGTTCGAACAAGACAGCGACGGAAACGGCTCGAGGCGCAGGGCATTTCTCTTGAAGAGCTGGAGCTCAGAGAGAGCATCCTGTTGGATGAGCCTGACGACTATTCTGAGGAGGAGGTGGACTGACGACGAGGAAGCGATCCTTCAGAGGAATTATTGCGCGCCGAATCGTCAACGTCGTCATCACGATATTCGGCGTGATGGCCCTCAACTTCTTCCTTATCCATATGATGCCGGGCGAACCGGTACTTAACATGGTTCCGCGTGATCCGAAATTCGACGAATCGCTCAGGTTTGAGCTGATGGAGAAATTCCATCTTAATGAGAGTATTCCTGAGAAGTTCGTGATTTACCTCTACAACACGATCACGCTTGATTGGGGCACTTCGTACATGGCAAATGCGCGCCCTGTGGTGGATATAATTGCCAATGATATGCGATGGACTTTATTGCTAGTTGGGGCTTCGACAATCTTCACGATTCTCATTGGGATGGCTATAGGCGCGTATGCCGCGTTCAGGCGAGGAGGGGCGTTCGATCTCGGCTCCAGCGCCTTGTCCCTCTTCTTCTACGGAATGCCAGTCTTCTGGTTCGCAATGATACTGCAGCTATTATTCAATTCACACCCCCTCGGGCTCAATTGGTGGCCTCAGTTCCCTCTTGCTGGATACTACGACACAGATGCTTTCGGATCAGAGTTCAGATGGACTCTTCCGATAATGCTTAGCGTTGCAGAATACCTGATCGTGCCGTCGTTAACTCTCGCCCTTGCTACAGTCGCCGGCATATCGCTCGTTATGCGGAGTGCCCTTATCGACGTGTTCACCGAGGATTATATCCTAACCGCAAAAGCGAAGGGATGCAGTGATTACGTCGTGCTTAGAAAGCATGCCCTTCCTAATGGATTGCCACCGATGATCGCCTTGATTGCCATGTATATCGCGTTCATAATCGGAGGTGCCTATCAGGTAGAGGTCATATTCAATTACCAGGGGATTGGCTGGCGGACGATCAAGGCTATTGAAGAGCTGGATTTCCCCATTCTGCAGTTCATCATCGTGATTGGTGGCGTCGCAGTTGTCATTGCGAACTTCCTCGCTGACCTCCTGCTATTGTACATTGACCCGAGGATCAAGATCTCATAGGGATGGTAAGATGTCTGCTAAGCTTGATTCGATGGGCAAACCTGCCAAGATGCCGTTCCTGAATGAGATTCGGATCGAGAAGCTCCGTCTGACTACTGAACGGGCTTTGGATGTCGCCACGCAGATTCTTAGAAACCCGATGGGAGTGGTGGGCGTAGGAATACTTGTAGTCTTTCTAATACTTGCTGCGTTTGGTCCGGAAATTGCCCCATACGACACAAGCAACCTCGACGAGGGTAAATGGTCGTTGCCATCGGACTTCGCCACTGATGCCCCATTATCCGCGGAGTTCATATCTCTGATTCTGCTGCCACTTGTGAGCATTGTGGCTTCGGCGGTTGCGCTGATAGCTGCGTTCATAAGGAATCCCGAATGGAAGCTGAATAAAACACTTCAGGTCGCGGCGTTAGTTGCATCGTCAGCTCTTATGGGCGTGCTAACGTTCGCATACCTGTCGTTGGTCTACTCCGGTGAGGAATATGGTTTCTGGGGTAGAATAACAACAGAGTGGAGTAACTGGCTCTATCCTGCATCGGTAGTGGGCGCATGCCTTATTATGCTCTCATATGGCACGAGGCGGCGGGTCAGCAGGAAGAGGAGTGTTAGAAGGTGGTTCGGGATCGGGTGCGCTGTCGCTCCCTTGGTTATCATGTCCATATTTATTGTTGTCAATCCTCCCCAGGAGCACGCGGGATATGCCCTTCTTACAGGGTATGTGATATGTGGGCTCTTCCTCTTGATCAGTGGCATGAGTTTCCATAGCGCTTATGTCCGACCAGCTACAGTGGTCACCAGACCTGAGAAGAGAGGCGTCAGATTCCCGACGAGAATCGCTCCCTTGGCCAGAGGCACGGCGATTCTGCTGGCTTCGGTTTTGATTATCACAGGCGTTTCCGTGTATCTGGTGGAGAACTGGACGACTCACTGGATGGGGACGGATTCTTTCGAGGCAGACATCTTCAGCAAGCTTCTGTACGGAGCACGAACATCCATAATTGTCGGCGTGTTCTCTGCAATCATCGCGTCTGTCCTCGGAGCGGTGGTCGGTCTGTACTCGGGCTATGCTGGTGGACGTATCGATGAGGTTTTGATGCGTGCGAATGACGTCATCCTGTCTATCCCATGGTTAGTCCTGATGATCGTCATCGTTGCAATGATCGGAAAGATCGATCTCCTTGGGATCATTCTGATCATAGGATTCACGGGATGGTCCCCAACTGCAAGGATGGTTAGAGCGCAGGTGCTTTCCATCAAGGAGCGTCAGTACATTGAGCGCGCTCGAGCGATTGGAGCCTCGGACTTTGGAATCATTCGCCGGCACGTGCTGCCGAACTCGTTTCCACTCGTATTTGCGAACACGATTCTAACGGTCGCTTATGCCATTCTCGCAGAGGCTACTCTGGGTTTCTTCGGAATGAGGCCAGTCGGAGTCGTCACTTGGGGAACGATGCTATCATACGCCTCAGATGCAGGCGCATTCACTATAGGCCTGCACTGGTGGATAATTGCGCCCGGGCTTTGCATAGTATTCGTTGTGCTCGGATTCACTCTCCTAGGATATGCTCTTGACGATATTCTGAACCCGAAGCTGAGAAAGCGCTGAAGCAAGATCCCGACGAGTCAATCGGGCAGTTCTGTCAGAATCTCATCGCACGGTCGTTGTTCAGCGTCGGAAGGCTGGGTGTTGACGGTCGTACCCGTCTCGAAGCGAGAAGTTGTCGTTATGGTTGTGTGAAACCGCATCGGTCGCCGCTCGATCGTGTCGCCAATTCAGAGCTACGGTCTCGTTTCTACATCCGGAAGCGGTAGAAGCATGCGAAGAAGGTCTCCTCTACAACAGCATTCCCAGCTGCGCTGCATTTGCGCGGCTCAGATGGCGTAAAATGCTTTATATCATTGAATGATTAGCACCTGTACCGGATTCAATGTCCGTACTGACCACGGAGGTAGAGAGCCATACTCGAGTCCGAATGGGCCGGTCTTGTGTCAGGCGCCGGCAAGTGGAAGGACTTTGTACTGTTTGGTTGGTGGCGAATGAAGGGGGAAGGAGACAGATGGAGAATGGTGATATTGTTCGTGTTTCGAGAACCACGATGATTGCTGCGGTGTTTCTTGCGGTCCTGATGCTTGGTCTGCCGTCATTTGCAGAGAACGGCATCAGCCCTGTGGGAAAGGCGGCGGCCCTGCCTGATGTGGATCGGTTGTATAAGATCGGCACCTTGGATCTAGCCATCGCGACACTGAACCTGTTCGAGTATACGATGGTCGACGAGTCAATGTGCATCTGGCCGTGTATGAGCACGATGCTCACGTATGATCTGGACATGGAGATCACGGGCGACTTAGCCAAGTCATGGGACGTATCCGACGATGGTCTGACGTGGACCTTTGAGATCGTTGACAACGCTTACTTCTGTGACCCAGACGACCCGGAAACAAGGGATGAAGATCGCAAGCTGACGGTGGATGACGTAATTTTCACGTATAATGTGATACAGGACTACAAGAGCAATCTGCATTATTTCCCCGGTCCGGTTGATGGGCCTGATGTGCCTCCAACGATTGCGTCGATGACCCCTGATGGTGACTATAAGCTGACGATTCAGCTTGACCATCCGTACGCTCCGTTTCTCGGCGCAATAACTTCCCTACCGATATTGCCGAGGTATTACTGGGAGCCTCAGGGCGGTGGAGACCCGACGAACCTCGCGAATGCACTACCTATTGGCTCTGGACCTTTCTATTACGGTCTTGACGGGCTCCCCGAGGCGGGAGAGGCTGTGTTGAAGAGGAATCCGATATGGTTCCAGGAGGAGAACAGAGGATGGCAGATCCATGTCGACACTCTGAAGTTCGTCTCGACTACGCATTCGGAAACCGGCTGGCTAATGCTCAAGGAAGGCGAGATTGACTGCCTGTTAGGAGTGACTCCGTCACAGTATATCGTGGATCTTCCTGGTGAGTCTAACCTCGAAGGCTTCGCGCAGAGCACAGGCTTCGTGTACGAGATAAGTCTAAACCAGCTCACTGTGGAAATGAGGGAAGACCTGGGCTTGACATCTGGCCCTGGTGCCTATAACAGTCAGATACTGCTGGATCCAGTCTTCAAGAAGGCCTTTGCGAGATGCATCGACAGGGACCAGTTCGTGGTGGATGTGTTAGAGGGCCTCGGATCATACGCCGACTCGCTGATTCCTGAAGTGAATCCATGGTACCACAGATACGACGGCCCTGAGTTGGTATCGTTCGATCCCGACCTTGCAAGGCTTGAATTGGAGGAGGCCGGATGGAAATATGACGCTGCGGGCAGGGACGTATCGGGGACAGATCAGTGTCCTCTGTACGACGACGAGGGCGTGCCTCTGGAATTCAGGTTCTTCACGCTGAGTACGACACAGGAATGGATTATGGCAGCTACCTTGATTGACGACTGGTGCAGCCTGGCCGGCATCCAGCTCAATACGGAATTGCTGAGCGTGAACCAGATGAACAATGTCTGGTACACGGGAGCTTACGATATCTGGCTGTGGGACTGGATATTCTCACCGCTGTCGGACCCGTCCACTGATATCCTTTCGGTCCTCACAACAATGGAGATTGGCACATGGAGTGGCGAGTACATGTCTATACCTGAGTATGATGCCCTCTACAACGAGTCTCTTGCCCTCATGGACCCTGTTGCCAGACAGGTGATCGTGGACGAGATGCAGAACCTCGCCTACGAGGATTTCTGCTGTCAGTGCGTCGCGTACAGGAAGGATCTCTATGGAGTCAACTTCGGCGTATGGGAGGACTACGGCGACTGGGAAACCAATTTCATGCTGATGCCTGATCAGAGTTTCCCGTATGTGTTTATGATGATGTCGCCTAGCGGCCCTGATGCAGCGGACCCACCGAACCCTGCTCCTACGATAACTGGCGTTGATCCGTTGATCGAAGGGCTGGTGGACACCCCCATATCCTTCACCGGAAACGCAAACGATGAATCGACTCTGGCCTACAAGTGGTTCTGGGGCGATGACAGCAGCACGGATTGGACGGCCTCTCCCGATGCCATGCACACCTACGCGGAGGACGGATACTATGACGTGTACTTCGCTGCTAAGGAGGTCAGCGAGGAAGACACTGCGGACTTCTTCATCTCGTGGACGAACACCACGGTGAAGGTTATCGACAACAGCAACACGGCTCCGCATAGTCTGGAGATTTCGATCTCGCTCCCCACCCCGGATATTGGCGACGTCGTGACCTTCACGGGTAGCGCTATCGACGATGACGGCGACGACCTCTCCTTTTCTTGGTCCTTCGGCGATCTGTACTCCGCAAAGGGGATGGAGGTGACACACCAGTACACGAAGACTGGTTCGTACACTGTTACGATGTACGTGACAGACAACCGCGTTGGAGAGCAGGACAGGCCCGTGAGCACGAACGAATTGATCGTCGTTTCCGGCAACGTCCCGCCGACAGTAGACGTTCCGGACTTCGCAGACGTTATAAGAGACGAATCGTATGATTTTTCGGTCACCCTGTCGGATGGCGATGGCGATCCGTTGACTCTGACATGGGATTGGGGTGATGGTACGGAGACTGTAACGTCGGCGGACACTGCGTCTCATGCGTACTCAGCTCTGGGCGAACATACACTGACTGTCTATGTAGATGATGGAACCGACTTGGACGGACACAACGTCTCCGATACCGGATTGGTGACTGTCACTTCGCCAGACAATTCTGCGCCAGAAATCGTATCGCTGGTCCCAAGCAATTCGGATCCATATACGGGCGAGGAGATTATGTTCACTGGCACCGCAAGCGATAGTGACGGTGACGCTCTGCGGTTCACATTCGCCTTTGGCGACGGTGCATATGCGGTACTCGATAACCCGGCAACTGACCCCGACACCACGGTCGAGTTCACCGTGGTACACACGTATGAATCGGCTGAGACACTCTCTGCCTACCTGTACGTTACGGACTACCAGGACAACAGCAGTTCAAGCCCAGAGTCGATCACGGTGATCGCGAATGCTGCACCACTTCTTGGCGAGCTTGCCGACGTGAATGTGCTCATCGACGATGAAGTGACGTTCACAACCTCCCCGTTCGATCCAGATGGTGACGAGATGTCTATCTGGTGGGATTTCGGCGACGGGTCTGACATGGCTGAGGGCGCCTCGGTGATGCACTCTTACGATGCCGTTGGTGAATATGTCTACCGCGTCTACGTCAATGACAGCCACGGCCATAACGAGACCACGGCCGCGATTGTCAATGTGTTAGACCCGAGCACGAATCTGCCACCCGAGATCATCGCACTTGAGGACAGGACTGAACTGGTCCACGCTCAAATCACATTCAATGTGACGGCGAGCGACCCGAACGACGACGTACTGACATACACCTGGGATTTCGGCGATGACAGCGCCCTCAAGGTTGGCGAAACCGTTCAGCACACGTACACATCTACGGGAAACTTCACCTTCGTCGTTCATGTTGGCGATGGTGAATTCAACGAGACCTCGTCGGCGACAATCACTGTCAACGCTAGCGAGCCGCCGGTGGCGGACGCGGGGGTCAACCAGACCGTGGCAGTCGACGAGGACGTGACCTTCGACGGTTCTGGGTCGAGCGACGATGTCGGCGTCGTGAACTACACTTGGAAGGTTACCTACAGCGGCAGTACCGTGACGCTGTACGGGATGAACCCAGAGTTCACGTTCGAGGCGGCGGGGGAGTACAATGTGACCCTCACAGTGAAGGACGCCGAAGACCAGAGCGCGACGGCCAGCGTGATGATCACGGTCGAGGGGGATGAGAAGACGTTCCTCGAGTCTTACGGCCTGCCTCTCGGCATACTGCTCGCAGTGGTTATCGTGGCGCTTGTGGCGGTCTTCGCCATGAAGGGCAAAAAGGGCGGAAAGGCGCCCTCCTCAGCAGAGATCGAGGGGCGGCCTTCGGGCGAGTCGGGGCTTGAGGATCCCGGACCGCCCACTGACGAGCAGCCACAGTAGACACCGATTCGTGCGATGGCAAGCTCCTTCCAGGAAACCCTTTCCAATGGCTCTTCTTTCTTTGGAGAAGAGTGCTCCCGCCGGGATTCGAACCCGGGTGTCCAGCTCGAAAGGCTGGAATGATTGACCGGACTACACTACGGGAGCATGGAGGTGATGGCCGGCAGACCGGCCTATGGCCTGTCCATATTTAATCATTCTCGGCACACGACGGGGCCGAAGCCAATAAGAAGCCGGCCAAAGGGTTTAAGGCAGACCCTGGGGATTCGTCTTTCGCATGGAGAAGCCAAAGGGAAAGCCCACCGTGGCGGAGGTTACGCGGAAGTACATCGACCGCCACCCGAGCATTCGCGACTGCATCAGCAAGGACCTGGTCAACTACTCATCCCTGGCGAGGCTAATCATGAGCGAGACCAGGGTCAAGCACGAAGAGGCCGTGCTCGCCGCTAGCAGGAGATATGCCGCTAAGCTGTCCAAGACGGACTTCGAGGGCGCGATAATGGACGTCTTCGAGCAGAGCAGGCTGGAGCTCAAGACCAGGATATGCATAGTCGTCGCGAAGAACGATTGGATAGTCCTCAAGAACCTGGAGGACGTCGTCAAGAGAATCCTCTCAGAGAAGCACATAATGCAGGTCATGCAGAGCGCGAACGCCATCACGGTGGTATCTGAGGACAAGCACCTGCCAAGCATAACGAAGGCCATCGGGCAGGACTACATAATCAGCATCAAACAGAACCTGGCGGAGATAACCGTCAAGAGCCCCGCGAGGATCGAGGAGACCCCGGGCGTCTTTGCCTACATCATGTCTATGCTGTCCGAGCAGGGAATCAATATGCTCGAGGCCATTAGCTGCTACACCGACACGATATTCATCGTAACAAGGGACGATATGATGAGGGCGTTCGATATCCTCTCCGGTTGCATCGAGGACAGGATAATCGCGGGCAACGACGGTTGAACACCGTCACGACAGCAGCTCGTCCACTGCCGCCACATCGGAGCGCATCTTCTGCAGGAGCGCGAAGGTCCCCTTGGCGCTGGCGTTCGCCTTCTCCATCTGGGTCTTCACTGATTTGGATGAGGTCCCGCCCTCGACCGATCGTCTTTCGATGGCGTTCTCCAATGTCAGGAATTCAAGGTCCTTCAGGTCGAGCTTCCCGTCATGCGTGGAGAGTCTCTCGAGCGCAAGTTCCCTGAACCTCCCCTCGTTCCCTTCCGAGAGCTCGGCCAGCTCTTTCACCAATCCGTGGGCCGCCCTGAAAGACATTCCACGAGTTGTGAGGAAGTCGGCGAGATCGGTCGCGGTCATCAACCCGGTCTCGGCCGACTCCCTCATCCTCGCCCTGTCAAACTCCAATCCTGCAAGGAAGGGTGTGAGGGCATGGAGCGAGGCCCCAACGGTGTCGAAAACATCGAAGAGGTTCTCCTTGTCTTCCTGCAGGTCGCGGTTGTACGCGAGGGGAAGAGATTTCAGCAAGGCGAGGATTGTGACGAGCCCTCCGAGGGCCCTTCCGGACTTCGCTCTGACGAGCTCCGGTATGTCCGGATTCCTCTTCTGCGGCATCATGCTGGAGCCGCCGGAGAGGGTTCTTGGTAGCCTGATGAACTTGAATTCGTGGGACGACCACAGTATCAGCTCCTCGCTTAAGGACGATAGGTGCATCGCGAGCAATGATGCCGCGAACGCGCCTTCCGCCACGAAGTCCCTGTCTGAGACGGCGTCGAGGGAGTTCTCAGTGACCGCCCTCATGCGCAGCATCTCCGCTGCCTGCGACCTTTCGAGCGGGAACGCCGTCCCAGCAAGTGCGCCCGCGCCGAGAGGAGACACATTTGCCCTGTCGTAACAATCGACGAGCCGGTCGATGTCGCGCTGTAACTTCCAGAAGTACGAGAGTAGATGGTGCGAGAGCAGTACCGGCTGTCCGTGCTGCAGATGAGTGTAGCCCGGCAGGATCGTACGGCGCTCCTCGCCAGCCTTCCGCATAAGCGTCTCTTGAAGGGCGATGGCTTCCTCCATGATGTGCGTGAGCGCCTCTCGGACATAGAGCCTCATGTCGAGCGCTACCTGGTCGTTCCTGCTTCTCCCGGTGTGCAGCCTCGCCCCCGCGTCCCCCACGCGATCCGTGAGCTCCTTCTCGACCGCCATGTGGACGTCTTCAGCTGAGGCGGGGAGCGTTAGACTACCTGCTCGCATGTCCGCCGCGATGGCTCGGAGGCCGCTCACAATCTTCTCGTGGTCGGCGCGAGTGATGACATCTGCTTCGGCAAGCATGCTAGCATGGGTTATGCTACCCGCTATGTCGTATCGCCACAGCCTGCTGTCGAATGCGACAGAGGAGGTGAATGCCAGGAACCCGTCATTTGCAGACGCCTGAGGGTTCCTCTCTGACCGCGACCTCATTCATCACACCGTTTCCGTTCTTTACTGCGCTTGCCAGGCTCGTCATCTTCAGGGGCAGCCCCCATACGTAGATGAAGCCCTTGGCAGCCGAGTGGTCGAACTCGTCTTCCTTATCGTAAGTCGAGAGGGCAGTGCTGTACAGGGAATGCGGTGACTCTCTTCCCACGACCACCGCGCTGCCCTTGAACAGCTTGACCCTAATCATCCCCGTGACGCTCTGTTGAGTGTCATCTATGAACGCATCCATCGCCCTGCAAAGCGGCGAGAACCAGAGCCCGTTGTACACGTGGTCCGCGTACTGCTGCTCCATCGTCCGCTTGTAGTGCATCAGGTCCTTCGGCATGACCATGCTCTCCAGGTGCTGGTGAGCCTTCGTGATGACGATCGCAGCGGGCGCCTCGTAGACCTCCCTCGACTTGATGCCTACCAGGCGGTTCTCGATGTGGTCGATCCTACCGACGCCGTGGTTTCCGGCGATGTCATTGAGCGAGGAGACGAGGTCCAGCAGGTCCATTGCCGTGCCGTTCAGACTTACGGGCAGACCGCCCTCGAAGCCGATTTCGACGTATTCGGCCGAGTCCGGGGACCTGTCGGCACCCTTGGTCCACTCGAATATGGCTTCCGGCGGTTCGGCCCACGCGTCCTCCAGCATCCCGCATTCTATCGCTCGGCTCCAAATGCTCTCATCTATGCTGTACGGGGCGTCGCATGTGACTGGTATCGGGATGCCGTGCTCCTTGGCATACCCTATCTCCTCATCCCTGGACATGTTCCAGTCTCTCGTGGGAGCGAGTATCTCCATCCCGGGCGCGAGCGCCATTATGGACACTTCGAACCTGACCTGGTCGTTACCCTTGCCGGTGCAGCCGTGTGCGATAGCATCGGCCCCGAGCCGCTCCGCCATCTCGACGAGCTTCTCCGCCATCAACGGTCTCGCGAGCGCAGTGCCGAGAGGGTAGTTGCCTTCGTACAGCGCGTTTGCCTTGATCGCGGGAGCGATGTATTCCTCCGCGAACTCCTTCTTCGCGTCGATCACCCATGCCCGCGACGCTCCGATCGCCTTCGCCCTCCTCATGGCCTCTTTGAGGTCGTCAGATTGACCGACATCCACGGTCACGGCGACGACCTCACAACCGTACTTCTCCTTGAGCCAGTGGATCGCCACTGACGTGTCAAGGCCGCCTGAGTACGCGAGCAGGATCTTCTTCTGCTCTTTCTTCTTCGAAGGGTTGTGCATAGGTCTTACCACGATTCCGCACAATCCTCCGGGGGTTATTTGGGGATGGTGACTTCCGCGGAACATCCCACGACGGGACTTGTCTGATTCTGGACACGGATCTTCTGCACGAGCGCCGATTCGGGGGCGAAACCAATGGTCTGGATGCACGTCCAGGAGTCCACTAACCATTAAGTATGGGCAGAATATTACTTCGTTCATCGGTTGGATCGCGTGGCAGGTAGATACAGAGGCAGGAAGGAGCCCGAGCCAATTCAGTTGGGCCCGGACGGAGAACCCGAGTTCGTCAGAGTACGTCTTCCGAGGAAGAGGGACGGCGAGATGTTCGGGATAGCCGACCAGCTTCTGGGCGCATCGAGGATACGTGTCATGTGTGCCGACGGGAAACACCGCATGGGGCGCATACCTGGCAAGATAAGGAAGCGCATGTGGATCAGGGAGGGCGACTTGGTCATAGTCCAGCCCTGGGAGTTCCAGGACGAGAAGTCGAACATACTCTACAGGTACACGAGGACGCAGGCGATGTACCTGAGCAGGAAGAAGATGATACCGAAATCGATAGACATCTTCTGACTCGGTCACGAGAGGGTGTACGTCCATGCCTCGTATCGACGACGGTTTTCGAGGATTCGAGCGCAGAATCGAGCGTGAGGTCGATTCGTGGAGGGTCCGCAGGAAGGACTCCGACGACAAGAAGACCTACGACGAGGTGTTCGACAAGAAGAACCTCCTGAGGATATACAAACTGTTCTCAGACGGGGTCATCGACACAATCGAATTCCCCATATCCACGGGCAAGGAGGGCAACGTCTTTCGTGCACTGACTTCTGGTGGTGTCTTCCTAGCCGTGAAGATATACCGCACATCAACCGCCACCTTCAGAGACATGGCGAAGTACATCCAGGGCGATCCGAGGTTCAAGGGCATCAGTGCTAACAGGCGGAACCTCATCATGGCCTGGTCCGCCAAGGAGTTCAGGAACTTGCATAGGTTCACCGAGGCCAAGATCCGGGTCCCCAGGCCCGTGGCCTGTCACGAAAACATCGTGGTAATGGAGTACATCGGGACCGAGACATCTCCCGCGCCTATGATGAAGAACGTGGTTCTCGACGATCCTGAGCACTTGGCGAATACGCTCCTTGAGTATGTACGTCGGGGCTATCAGGACGCGGAACTCGTCCACGGTGATCTGAGCGAATACAACGTGCTCATGGACGGTGAAGACCCCGTGATAATCGATGTCGGACAGTCCGTCCTGATCAAGCATCCACTCGCCGAGGAGCTGCTAGTCAGGGATATCACGAACGTGGCAAGGTTTTTCAGCAAGCATGGCCTGGACATCGACGTGGAGCAGCAGCTGCGGGAGATCAGGAAGCGATGACCAGTCAGTCCGTCAAGATACCCAGGGATCGGATAGGCGCCCTCATCGGCAGGAACGGTGATGTGAAGGCCAAGGTCGAGGCTCGCACAGGCGTAAGGATCACCGTCGATTCCGAGGAGGGCGATGTGACGATCGACTACTCCAGGGCCGAGGACCCGTCGTTTGTCCTCGCCGTGATGGACTTCGTCGTAGCGATTGGCAGGGGCTTCTCCCCCGAGAAGGCAACGATGTTGCTCGATGACGACTGGTACCTCGAAGTCGTCGACATCCGCGATTATGTCGGGAAGAAACCGGCGCATATCGCACGCATGCGCGCCCGCGTCATAGGCACCAGGGGGAAGACCAGACAACTCTTCGAGGAGCTCACAGGCGTCTATGTGTCCGTCTACGGGAACACGGTCGCGATAATCGGCGACATCCTCCAGCTGCAGATCGCCCGGCGGGCTCTGGACATGTTGTTGGCCGGGAGCGAGCATTCGGCCGTCTACAAGTTCTTGGAGAGCAAGAGGGCGGTTATCAAGATAGACGGCATGGGTTTCCGATAGTGGGCACGGCACGATTGAAATACCAAGATGGACATACTTCCGGACACGATGGCTGACGACATTTCGCAGAGCTTCCGCAACGACTTGAAAACGATAGCTCCAGAAGCACTGACAGGTATGGACGAGCGCGCTCGTGTGATGTCTCTGGTGTCCCATCTTTTTCTCAGACTGTGGACGAGGCTGGCGTTGGAGACTGGGCAGAAACTGCGCATGTCGCCGCCCCAGTTCGAGCTGGGGACTTACAAGGGACAGATGAAGTGGATCGTCAACGAGGGCGCCCTGGCCGACTTGGACAGCATCAAGATCGCCTCGATCCTCGGGAAAGGGCACTCGCTGGTCGCTGAGGTGTACGAGCTCAGACGAGTGCTCCGTGCCCGCGTCTACTACTCTCTAGAAGAGGAAGAGATGAAAGGCGAGCCGGTGTTCGTCAACTACCTCGTTTATGACGAGGCGGGAAGCAACTTCGACCTCGGAAGTCTTGCCGAAGCCATCTCACCCGCCTTGCCGAAATGGTCCGAGACCCTGACGACGAACAAGGAAGAGCCCCTGTGGGACTACTCCAAGGAGCATTTCGAGTGCGTGGGCGTCTGACACGGATGTACGCGTGAATGTCAGATAACGATAAATATCAGTTTGACCTCGTACCGACCAGTACCATGTCCAGAAGGCTAGAGATCGCAGGGTGTGCGCTCGAGCGGCCCCTGTGCAACCATTGCCTTGGAAGACTGTTCGCCGGCGTCTCCACGGGCTTGTCCAACCGGCAGAGGGGCGCGATAATCCGGTATCTTATGGGCGCCCCGATGCAGGAGAGCGGAGACTGTCATATCTGTAGGGGCCTTTTCTCGGAGGTGTCCAAGTTCGGGGGGTTGGTGGAGAAGTCCTCCGCGCCTTTCGAGCACGAGAACTTCCTTGTCGGGTCGAAGGTGGATCCTTCCGTCATCGAACGGGAGGAGCAGCTCTGGGCCGATTCCGGCGCCTCTGAAACCGAGTCGATAAAGGGCGAAATGAACAGGGAGGTCGGCAAGGTGGTGGAGGCCGCCTTGGGCAAACCCGTCGAGTTCAAGAACCCAGACATCGTCTTTGTCATCGACACCATGTTCGACCGCGTGACGGCGGATGTGACCCCGGTGTTCTTCTATGGACGGTATCGGAAGTTCAGTAGGGAGCTGCCTCAGACCAGATGGCCGTGCCGTGATTGTCGTGGCAAGGGTTGTCCCAGGTGCAACGGCATGGGAAGGATGTACGGGTCGAGCGTCCAGGATTTGATATGCCCAATCCTGATGAGGCGCGCGGAAGGGGGCGAGGAATATTTCCATGGCATGGGGCGGGAGGACATAGACGCCCTCATGCTGGGCAACGGCAGGCCGTTCGTGGCTGAGGTCAGGAACCCTAGGAAGCGGTCCATAGACCTCGCCGCAGCCGAGGATGAGATGAACGCTTCGGCCAATGGCCTGGTCGTGGTCGAAGGGCTCAGACCCTCGACCAGAGGTGAGATGCGGGCGATAAAGAGCGCCGCCTGTCCCAAGACGTACAGGGTCAGGGTGCGGTTCCAGCAGGAATTCGACCACAGAAAGCTTAATGACATACCTCGTGTATTGGCCGAAAAACCTATAAGGCAGCACACCCCAAACAGGGTGGCCCACAGACGTGCCGATCTTGAACGCGTCAGGACCGTTCATAGGGTAGAGATTGAGACGGTCGACGGTCCGGAGGTCGTAATCGTCGTGGAGGCCGACAGCGGCACCTACATCAAGGAGCTGATGCATGGCGATGGTGGCCGGACGAAGCCGAATGTCGCGGACATCGTCGGTGTGCCCTGCGAGGTGGCCGAGCTGGACGTGATATCTATAGGTGACAAGGGGGTCTGAAGACATGGTCAAAGCTTCGAAAGGAGGACGGCGTCGGACGCGGTACGTGATGCAGAAGCGCGCGAGGGAGAGAGGACTCTCTCCACTCACGAGGATGTTCCAGAAGTTCGAAGTCGGTGACAAGGCTAGCGTCAGTCTCGACCCGAGCATACACAAAGGTCAGCCCCACGTCAGGTTCCACGGGAAGACTGGCACCGTCACTGGGCAGCGGGGTGACGCCTACCTGATGGACATAAGGGACGGCGACAAGATGAAGAAGATAATCGTCAGGCCTGAGCACCTGAGGAAGGCGGCTTGACGATCGGGCTGGTGTTTTCATGGCGGACAAGAAGGTAGCCTCTCTGGCTGAGGTTAAGGAGATACTCCTCGAGAGACAGGAGGAGCAGGAGCTGACAGCAGAGCAGAAGCTAGCTCTCGAGCACTGCCAGAAGTTCTCCAGGTTGGAGCATAAGACGGTCAAGAAGCTCTTGAAGGAGCTTGGCGAGCTCGGGTTCTTGACGGAGGCCAACACCGTCAAGATAGCCGATGTGATGCCGACGCATCCGGACGACGTGAGGGTAATCTTCGCCAAGGAACGCGCGAACCTGGAGAAGAAGGACGTCGAAAAGATACTTAGCATAGTAGAGAAGTATCTCTGACGAGCTTTGGGGGAATTCTCGTTGGAAGATTATGCACGCATTCTAGATTACCTCCCCCAGGGTCTGCCCGATGAACGTAAGTTCAAGCAGGAGCCAGTGGCGTATGCGCTGGGCGAGGTGCAGTTCAAGCTCTTCGAGCTCGTCCCTCGACCCGATGTCAGAATTACGGCCAGCGACAGGGTTTACATCGGAAAGGACCTCGATCTACGGCAGGAGATACTGCACGTGAAGCGCAGGATCAGCTACAACGAACTCACGAACGCTGCTCAGAGCGAGCTCCCGTACGTGGTCATGGATGTCATCAAAGCGAACGAACCGAGGTTCGTCAGATTCTTCAACGAGGCTCAGTCAATCACCACGCGCTTCCACATGCTGGAGTTGTTGCCAGGTTTGGGCAAGAAGACCATGTGGAGCATCATCGAGGAGAGGAAGAAGGGGCCGTTCAAGGACTTCGAGGACGTCGGGAAGAGGGTGCCAATGCCTCATCAGGTGGACAAGCTCATAGCCAAGAGGGTCGAGGAGGAGCTTTCGAACCCGAACGAGAAGTACCGGCTGTTCGTCTCGCGATGACTGCTGTGACGGAGAGGCACTCGACATGAGGGCCGAAGAGGTCAGGACCATCCTGGAGTCATTGGACAAGCGACCTTCGAAGCGACTCGGTCAACACTTTCTGCTTGACGAGAGGGTCATTAGCAGGCAGGTGGAGCTGGCCGGACTCGGACCCGGGGATGTGGTTCTCGAGGTCGGGCCCGGCATCGGCAACCTCACGGATGCGATTCTCGCCACCGGGGCGAAAGTGGTGGCCGTCGAGGCCGACGGGTCCTTCAGCAGGTTCTTGAAACGCAGGTTCGGCGAGCGCGTCCGACTGGTCAACGGGGATGCGGTTAGCGCCTTCCTGCCTGAGTTCCAGAAGGTCGTGTCCAACCTTCCGTACCAGATCTCGTCGCCGATCACCTTCAGACTGCTCGAGATAGGATTCGAGAAGGCTGTCCTGATGGTGCAGCGTGAGTTCGCCGAGCGGATGACGGCCAGGCCTGGGACCAGAGACTATGGTAGGCTGTCTGTCGGTGTGTATTATCGGGCGCATTGCGAGATAGCTATGAACGTGCCAAGGTCAGCGTTCTGGCCCCAGCCGAAGGTCGATTCGAGCGTCGTCGTATTGACCCCGAGGAGGCCGTCCTTCTCCGTGGCGGACGAGAAGGTCTTCTACGATGTCACGAAAGCCATCTTCTCCCACAGGAGGAAGAAGGTGATGAACGCGCTTGCGGTAGATCCTTCGTCAAGGGGGTACTTCGCCGGAGCGGCCGATACGCCTGGCTTCGGAGGCCTTCCCAACGCGTCGAAGCGGGCCGAACAGTTGACACCTGAGGAGATCGGCGAACTATCGGACGCCTTCCTCGACCTCGTCAGCTCCCTGAGAAGAACCGCTTGATTATCGCATCGACTATCTTGCCAGGACCATCGACCAGCACATCACATGCGGGAAGGCCGTACTTGTCCTCGTATTCCGCGGTGACTCGGACGATTTCTTCCCTCGTCAGCGACTCTGGGTTCAGGGCGATGCCAATTACATCGCAGCCCGCCCAGGCCTTTAGAAGTTCAGACTCGCGCTCAACCGTGCCGATGGGCAGGTACGGCACATCGTCCGTGTAGCTCCTGTACTTCCTTCCAGGAGCGTGCTGGAGGACGACCGTCTGGGGCTGGGATGCGCTGACTATCGCTCTCGACCCTGTCACGTACGCAGGGTGGCTCAGCGCTCCTTGTCCCTCTATGATTATGACTTGAGGTCTCTCCTCTTCGTACGCCGTCACTATCGCATTCTCGATCTCACCGACGACATAGTCGCCCCTTATGGCATCCAACGGTATGCCGTACCTCGAACCCTGCATGAGCCCGGTCTGACCGGTGGCGACGAACGCAGTGCGTATGCCGCGTTCGTTGAGCGCCTTGACGAGGACGATCGCGGTGGTTCTCTTTCCGACAGCGGCGTCTGTCCCGAGGACCGGTATTCTGATGCAGTCCAGCTCTCCAGCCATGTTTCTGTATTTGTGAAGCTTGCGGAGTGGTGGCTCCTTCCGTATATCGATGAGCGTGACTTTGTTCTTCGCAGCGAGTGCCATCAGCTCGTCGTCCTCGCCGAGCCACTCGTGAAGTCCCGACATAACACTGACACCTCCTTCGATGGCGTCCTTGACCGGCTGCCTGAATTCATCAGGGAGCATGCCACCGATCGTCGCTATCCCGATTATCATGAACTGCGGCTTCTCCTTCAGTTCGGAGAGCGCTGCGTTCACAGACGAGAATATAGGAATTCCGTTCTTCCCACCGTCTAGAACCTCGCCGGCGTCACGCCCGGCGGTGCTGCTGTCCACGATCCCGACTATCTCGAACCGCAGCGAATGTCTGACCAGCCCTGCAGCGGTCTTGCCCGCCGGCGTGCCGAACCCTCCTTCGCAGAGGATGATGGCCGTTTCCATGGGTGCCCGCAACCGCGGTGGACGTATAAATCCCTTGACCCACGAAACTCGCAATAACCTGGCAGTAGCTGCGTCGCCAGCTTTAGTCGGTCTGAGCCACCGAGCAGTTTTTCTACGTATAGGGGCATTGAGCTTACTGGGGGAGCAGGATGCTGGTAGGCATAGTTGGCAAGCCCAATGTTGGAAAGTCCACCTTCTTCTCCGCGCTGACAATGGCCACCGCTCAGATCGCGTCGTATCCCTTCACGACCATAGAGGCGAACAAAGGCGTCGGCCACGTCAGAGGGCCGTGCCCGCACTCCGCCATCGGGAAGCCGTGCAACCCGAACAACTCGCTGTGCGAGAGCGGCACTAGGTTCGTGCCTATAGAGATGATCGATGTCGCCGGGCTCGTCCCGGACGCTCATTCCGGGAAAGGCCTGGGGAACAAGTTCCTGGATGACCTGCGTCAGGCGCACGCTTTCATCCACGTTGTAGACGCCAGCGGCGGGACCGACTTCGAGGGAAACCCCGTGGGAGTCGGCTCACACGACCCTTCCATGGATGTCAGCTTCCTGGAGAAGGAGATATCCTTCTGGATATTCGGGATCCTCGAGAAGGACTTCATCAAGATCGCCCGGCAGTCCAAACTCGCAGGCAAGAAGTTCGAGAAGCTGCTTCAGGAGAAGCTGACTGGCCTGTCGGTAACGGAATCGCAGATACTCGCGGCCATCCGGCAGTCGGGGAACGATTCTGACGCGAGCCTGTGGAAGGACGATGAGCTGCTGAAGTTCTGTCAGGCGCTGCAGAAGATCAGCAAACCGATGATAGTCGCCGCCAACAAGGCCGACATCGCCCCTCCCGGGATTATGGAGAAGCTCGAGGCCACGGGTTACCCGATAGTGCCAACGAGCGCGGAGTTCGAACTCGCGCTGAGGAAGGCCACCAATGCTGGGCTGATCAGATACACCCCGGGAGACGAGGCGTTCGAGGTCACCGACCAAGGGAGCCTGAACGCCTCGCAGACGCAGGCCCTAGACAAGATGGCCGCGTGGCTCAAATCGTCGGGCGGGACGGGTGTGCAGACTGTCCTCGAGAGGGTGGTGTTCGAGGTGCTGGACCTGATTATCGTGTACCCAGTTGAGGACGAGACGAAGTGGGTCGACAAACAGGGACGCGTTTTGCCCGACGCGTACCTGATGACCCGCGGGAGCAACGCGAAGGACCTGGCGTTCAAGGTGCACACGGACCTGGGTGATAACTTTATTAGGGCGATAGACGGAAGGACCCACATGACAGTGGGCCACGACCACGTCCTCAAGGAGAACGACGTGGTCAAGATCGTCGCGAGAGTATGATGCCGATGGATCGATGGGACATCCGACTGATCGGGGTGACCTCTCACCCCAAGTACGAAGCGTTCGAGGACAATCTCGAGATGCATCTCTACGGCAAGACGCAGGACGGGAGGTCTGTCGCGGTCAGATATCCTGGGTTCGAGCCTTATTTCTTCATCGTGGAGCCCTCGGACGAGGTCGTCAGCATACTCGAGGCCGACGAGAAACGGATCAGACGGACGGAAGCATGCGAGCTCCTGTACAAGGGGGAGATGAGACCCTGCCGGAAGGTCATCGCCGTCCATCCGGGGTTGGTGCCGGGCATTCGGAGAAACCTGATGGACGCCGTGCCCGCCGTGCTCGCCGCCGACATACCGTTCCACTTCAGGTTCGTTTATGACAAGGACCTAGGAGCATGCGTTCGTGTGTTCGGGAAGGCCATCCAGGACGACAGGTTCACCACGGACGTCGTCGTCGAGGCGGAGCGGTTCGAAGAGATACCACCTTTCAGGCCGGACCTGAGGATACTCAGCTTTGACATCGAGACCAGCCTCAAGGAGCCCAAGATATACGCCATATGCTGCGTCATCAAGGAAGGCGACAAGATTGACACGCACCGGTTCCACGGTGACGAGGCGAAGATGATCGCGGACTTCTCGAAGCTGATAAT
>JAEHCN010000042.1 GCA_020696395.1 Thermoplasmata archaeon
GGAGTGACCACATCCTCCTCAGATCCCTGCGAGAATATCGCATACCCGAGAAGCACGATTGCGGCTACTGCGAGCGCCGCCGCTGCGATTTTCGTCCATTTCACCAACACTACCTCTCTGGCAGGCCCTCTGCTGTCCTGCATAAGAACCGGGTCCGTATATCTACCCTTCTAGGCGCCCAGGAGTCAGATGGCTGCCGCATCGGAAGGCGCAACTTAAAAAAGGCCGGCATCGTTCACGCGAGGGGGAGCAGGCCGAGATGTCTCACCACGAGAACAGGCGGATATCGAAGGACCGGTACTTCATGAACATAGCCATCGAGGTATCGCGCAGGAGCACATGCACTCGGAGGCAGATTGGCTCGATACTCGTTAGCGATGTAGGGGCGATCAAGAGTACAGGGTACAATGGTAACCCTAGGGGGCTGCCCCACTGTGAGGAGATCGGCTGCATCCGGGACAAACTCAGCATACCCTCCGGCACTAGGCTCGAAACCTGCACCGCCGTTCATGCGGAGCAGAACGCTCTGATTCAGGCAGGGACCAATTCCCGCGGGTCTACCCTCTACTCCACCATTGTCCCCTGCCCCATATGCGCGCGCATGATTCTCAACGCGCAGGTCGCGCGGGTGGTGTACATCGGCGACTACTCCGACCTTGCAGGGCTCGAGCTTCTCAAGCAGGCAGGGCTCGAGGTCGCCCGCATGGACTCCGATGACTTCAAGGTCAAGCTGGAACAACTGCAGTAGGGCATGCGGTCGGGACCCCGTGGTGTCAGTGAGCTCTTGTTGCCGATCTCTCATGCGGCGGGTGGCGGGTTGCCGTACATCTTCATCGTGAAGTAGTACGCTTCGAGCACGACATTCCACTCCGAGGCTGAGACGAAGTCGAGGTCGATGTTGTCGTACGCCCTCCCCAACGAATCCCAGTACGCCTCGTATACGCCTATCGATGGGCATACGAACACAGAGAGCCCTGTCGCCTTCCCCTGTATCCTCCAACTGGCCCAGTTATGTATGATCGCCACGTCTGCGGCATCGACTATCGCGTCGCAACACGAGGCCACGGCAGGATAGCTGGTCCTCAGGCTCTCGCCGAGAGTGGTGAACATGACCTTGATGTCAGGATAGAACCACACACCCATGTTGTTTATCCATAGAGTTACGTCAGCATCGACCGCCGCGGTCTTGAGATACTTGCCTATCGAATGGTCCTTCGGGATCACTGCATCCTTGAATGCGCCGAAGGCGTCGATGAGCGGGTCGAGCGCTTTGAGGTCGACGACCGAGAGCTGTGCGAAGTCCTGCATGTACGGGTAGAGCGTCTGGAGTGTATGCAGTGGCGCGGAGTACCAGGCCTCGTAGTCATCCACAAGCTTGCAGGCAAGATCCAGAGGCGAGATGTCAGGGTTCTCCGTAAAGCCCGACATCAAGTCGATGTAGTTCTGCCCGTCGAAGGGTACACCGAGCGCGGATGAGACCAAGTATGAAGCCGTCTCTCTCAACTCGTATGCGATCTCGACCGTTCCCAGCGTGCACGCGTCGAGTGAGATGATGTCTATCGACTTGCCCGTTTCGTCGAGTGCGTCACGTATCCCCTGACCGAGGTCGTCTATCGACATCCAGACCTTGGCAAGGTCCGAATCAGGCAGTCCCTCGTCGGAGCAAAGCCCCAGGTATCCGTTGCCGTGGTTCTGCACCATGAGCATGAAGTTCTCCGAAGCCAGGGTCGGCTCGGTCAAGGCGTATGTTATGAAGGATGAGAGGGTGATTGGCGAAGATGAGTTGACCTCACCGAGGTTCTCGACCTCCATCCATCCATCCTCTGTTAACGTGCTGATGTTCGCCGGCAGCTCCAGCCTGTCGATGAACACGCACAGTGCAACATCCTCTCGATTCTCTAGATATTCCATCCATAGTTCAATGAAGTACTCGGTGTACTCATCGAGGTTGTTGTCGCTCGCCCAATACATGGCGATTGTCCATTTCCTCGGGACATCCACTTGCTCCGAAGGCACATCCGCGTTCGAGGCGCTCATTCCGCAAGAACCGATTATTGTCGGCAGTGTCAGCGCTGCAAAGACGACGATTGCCGCGGCGAGAGAGCGTGACGCCGTCCTCCTCTGATTTAGACCCATTATGATTCCCCCTTTCTCGAAGGCCGAGTCAGTCGCCCCTCGACGGAACCGAAATGCGCGGCCGTGGTATAAGGTTACCGTCAGTCAGTACGCCTCTGATGGTCAATTCTGTCCATGCCAAGGGCCCGGAAGCGGCCCTTGCGTTTCGAGCATCACCGCACCGCCTTTCTTGGGTTTCGCAGTCGCTGCTTCCAGGTGGGGCAATCACCGCGACCGCCGTCCCCGCTCGTAGTCTATTTATATGCTGACGGCATCAGCCAACAGGGGCGTTTCAACCATGGGCAAGGCCGCCATCCTTAATCAGATTCGTGAAGCTGAGGTGAAGGTCGAGGTCATGCTCAAGGAGGCCGAGGAACGGAGGAAGCAGCTACAGGCCGAGGGAAAGCGTCTTGCTTTTGAGAGGGTCGAAGCGGCCGAGGCCGAACTCAAGAAGGAATTCGGCTCACGCATGTCCAGCGCGAAGACGCAGATCGAGGCCCGTAAGAAAGCGGTCCTCGAGGAAGGAGAGCGGCGCGCCGAGGCGCTTTCCGCCAATGCTAAACGCAGCACCGTGAAGGTGAAGGCCTTCGTTCTATCCGAATTCGAGAGGGCCGCCGATGCTTAGACCCGAGCAGATGACTCGGGTGGTTGTCGTAGGCTCGATGGACAGCCTGGATGTGACCATTGAATGCCTGTACGACCTTGGAGCATTGCATCTCATAGACTTCACCGAGGAGGAGGAGGAGGATTTCGGCATCGGACTACCGTTCCCGAGGGCCTCTGCGGCCTCCCAGAAGCTCCTGAAGCTGAGGGCGATGATTCGATCGCTCGAGATAGACGATCACAAACCGTCGCAGAAGTTCTCTGTCGAAGAGATCGAGGGAAAGCTCAACCAGGCACTCGTCACTATGGACCTGAACATTTCGGGAAAGGTCGAATCCAAGCAGAAAATACACTCCCTCGTTAGGGAGAAGGAGTCCGAAATCCGCGCGCTCGAGCCGTTCTCCTCGTTCGGTCTCAGAGTGGAAGAATTCGCGGACTACGAGAGCGTATCGGTCTTTGCCGGACTGTGCAAGACCGACCCAGAGGAATCCCTAAGGACAAAGGTCGGTGAGTTCGAGCTATTCAAAGCGAGCACTGCAGGCGGGTTGGCGCTGGCCCTCTTCGTGAGACGGGACCGTCAGCTAGATGCCGGTCGTACCCTCGCAGAGCACGGCTTCCAGGAGATCAAGCTCCCCGAGGTTACCGGCAGGATAGACATGATAGTCGACAAGAGCCGCGCCGACGTGGTCGAGCTGCAGAAGGATCTTGAACGGATTGAGCGCGAGCTTGAACGGTCGAGGAAGCGGTTCGCCGACCTGATCATCGCATCCGAGGAACATCTGGCAATCGAGGTGATGAAGGCTGAGACCCCGTTGCGCATCGCTACGAGCCAGTACTCGTTTGTCATCGACGGATGGATGCCTACAGCCAAGGTGAAGGAGATTCATGGCAGATTGGAGAAGATATGCTGCGGCCTTTCCTTCATCGAGACGATGCCCGCGGATCACGAAGACGAACCCCCAGTCAAACTCAGGAATCCGCTTCCGGTCCGCCCATTCGAGTTCTTCATAAGCTTGGTATCGACCCCGCGTTACAAGGAGATCGACCCTACCCTCGTCCTTTTCGTAACATTCCCGCTCTTCTTCGGCTTCATGATAGGGGACCTCGGATTCGGCATGGGGTTGTTCCTGCTGGGGCTGGTCATGATGCTCAAGCTGAAGGAGTCCCCGGACCTCAAACGACTCGGCACGATAATCCTAGCTGGAGGGTTAGTGGCGAGCGTTTTCGGTCTCTTCGTTTTTGCGGAGGCGTTCGGCGTCCCGTTCCATCCTCCAGAGGGCGCCCACGACGAGCACTCATGGGAGGCCGTCGCGAACATACCGATCCATCCCGTGCTGGACAAGATGCATGACATCAAGGAGCTGCTTGCGATATCGATTCTCGCAGGATGGCTGCACCTCACGCTAGGGTTCGTCTTCGGCTTCATGAACCATATGAAACACAATATGAAGCACGCCCTTGCCAAGGTGGCATGGCTCCCGATTCTCTTCGGCATGTTCGCCGAGATGATGATCATTGCTGGCAACGCAACGGCGACGAGCGAGATGGTGAACGCCACGGTTCTCGCGTTCCTTCCCGACATTACGATTACCGTTGTTGGAACGATCGTGTCTATCCCAGCGGTCGTGCTCATCGTGGCTGGCGTTATAGCATTGCCGTTCACAGAGGGGGCGCTTGCCCTCACAGAGGTAATCGGGCTATTCACGAACCTGGTGTCGTACACGAGATTGGCCGCGCTCGCCGTCGGGAAAGGCGCGATGGCGTTGGCATTCAACACGATGCTGTTCCCACTCATATTCGAGAGCGGGAACATCGGCGTTGCGATCGCGGGAGCGCTCGCACTCTTCGTGACACAGATGTTCTTCGTGTTCTTCCTCGGCGCATTGTCCGCCGGGATCCAGGCTATCAGGTTAAACTATGTCGAGTTCTTCCTCAAGTTCTTCGAAGGTGGAGGAGTGGACTTCGAACCTTTGAAATACGAGCGGAGGCACTCGACAGGTGAGAGAGCGGAAGAAGGTGGTATGAAATGCTAGAGTTTGATGCACAGGGAATGGCGCTGATCGGCGCCGGGATTGCGCTGGGTCTAGCGGGGATCGGCACCGGTTTGGCGCAAGGCCAGATAGGTGCGGCAGCTGTCGGCGCGACCGCTGAGGACCCGAAGATGTTCGGGAAGGGCATGATATTGCTGGTCCTTCCCGAGACGATAGTGATCCTGGGGTTCGTCGTCGCGTTCCTGCTGTACGGAAAGGTGTAGCCCGGCCCAACAACGAGGGCTGATCGCTAGTACACTGCGGACAGAAGAGCGTGAAGACTATGGGCTTGGAGAAATTGATCGAGGACATCCTCCAGAAGGGGGCGGAGCGAGCGCAGGAGATCGTCCGCCAAGGAGAGCGCGAGCGAGACGAACTGGTCCAATCCGCCGACGCGGATATGAAGGCGAACCATGAGAAGTCTCTCGAGAAGGTGGAGGCGCAGATCGCACAGCTGGAGCGGCACGAACTCTCGAGCGCAGAGCTCGAATCGCGCAAGATATTGCTGTCGGCGCAGCGCGAAGTGCTCGAAGACCTCAGGGAGCGGGCCCTCTCCGAGCTTGCCTTGTATCCTCAGGACAAGAAGCAGATGCTGTATGCCAGACTGTTCTCTACGGCGGAGCGGACACTCGGCGACTGCTATGTATATTCGAACAAGGCGGACAACGCGTGGCTGAAGCCGCCGCCGGGGATTGTGAGCGGCGGGACCGTCGATTGCCTGGGCGGCCTCGTCTTCGAGAGCAAGGACCGCACCGTGAGGCTGGATTACAGGTTCGAGACCATGCTGGAGGAGATCTGGGGCAAGATGATGAACGAGATCTATACACAGCTGTTTGGATGAGGGGACCTATGAAGGTTTTCGGTCGGAGAGGTAACTACGCCTATGCATGCGCGCGGGTCAAGGCACGGAAGAAGTTCCTCCTCTCAAGGGACGTCTACTCCCGTCTTCTCTTGATGGATGTGCACGCGATAGGCAGGTTCCTCGGAGAGACCCAGTACCGGGACGAGGTGACGCATTACGCGTCCCGTTACTCCGGGGCCGACCTCGTCGAGGTCGCTGTGACCCGGAACCTGGCCGAGACCTGTTCCGACGTTCTGAGCTTCACGACGGGCCGTCTGAGGAACATGGTCGGCAACTACCTCAGGCGATGGGACACATTCAATGTGAAGACTATACTCAGGGGCAAGGTGTCCGGCGCGCAGCAGGACGAAGTCGTCGACACCATCGTGCCTGCCGGTGCGTTCTCGGAAGCCTATCTGAAGTCCCTCATCGCGATGGAATCGACCAGGGCCGTGGTCGAGGAGCTGACGAAGCACCCCTCGCTGAGGATCACACCCGAGGTAGAGCGGGAAGTGGTCGAGGCTGGGAAGCTCGCGTCGTTTGAGGACCACCTCGACATGATGATGTACCACGATCTTCTGGATGTGATTGAGCCGACCAACAACGCGACGAAGCTTCTCCGGGACTTCATCCGAAGGGAGATAGATGTGACGAACCTCAAGGTGCTTTTGAAGCTGAAGGCCGAAGGCCTCCCCGAGGATAAGGTGCATAAGTACCTGATACAAGGCGGCATGGAGTTCAGGATGGACCGGTTGAGGACTATGGCGCAGAGCACGGGGGTGGGCCAGATCCTGGAGGAGCTGGAGAAATCATCCATGTATGAGACTCTCAAGCCGAGTATGGAGCGGTTCAAGGAGGACCAGCGGCTGTCGGGTCTCACGATCGCGCTCGACGAGGCGCTGATCCGCACTGCCGAGAAATTTGGCAGGTTCTATCCACTCTCAGTCCTTCCGATCATTGATTACATGGTCCGGAAGAAGACCGAGGTGGACAATATCAGGATAATCGCGAGGGGCAAGGAGAGAGCCCTCTCGAACGAAGTGATAGAGGATCTGTTGGTGATGTGAGATGGAGATAGCGGTCGTCGGGTCTGAGGATTTCGTTATCGGGTTCAGGCTCGCCGGCATCAAGAAGGTTCATGGCGTGCCGCCAGAGAAGCTGCAGGAGACGATAGTCTCGCTGATGGAGGAGAAGGACATCGGCATTCTCGCAGTGCACACGAAGGACCTTGAGGGGCTGCCACAACACCTCAAGGACAGGATGATGGGCAGCGTAGACCCCGTCGTGATCCCCGTAGGGGAGGAAGAGGGCGACATCCGGGACAAGGTGCGACGGGCGATGGGTATCGACCTTTACAAGACAAAGTGAGATAGGAGGAGCGATCCGCATGGAGGAACAAAGCAAGGGGAAGATCGTCAGGATAGCAGGGCCAGTCGTCACTGCAGAAGGGATATCTCCCAGGATGTACGACGTCGTGCTCGTGGGAGACCTCAGCCTCATGGGCGAGGTTATCAAGCTCGTGGGCGACAGGTCCATCATCCAGGTGTACGAGGACACATCCGGCATACGTCCGGGGGAGCCCGTCTCCAACACGGGTGAACCGTTGCAGGTGGAGCTGGGGCCAGGCCTGCTCTCAAGCATATACGACGGAGTGCAGAGACCGCTCCCGGTGCTGAAGGAGAAGGAGGGGGATTTCGTCTCCCGCGGTCTCACGGCTCCGGGGTTGGATCGCACGAAGAAGTGGCAGTTCACACCTAAGGTGAAGAAGGGCGACGAGCTCCAGGGCGGCATGGTCGTCGGTGAGGTGCCGGAGGGTAACCTCGTACACCGAGTGCTCCTCCCGCCAAAGGTGAGTGGCAGGGTCAGGTCGATATCCGAGGGAGCGTTCACCGTCGAGGAGCCCCTGGGCGAGCTGGAGAGCGGCCATGTGTTGAGGATGATGCAGAAGTGGTCGGTACGGACATCGCGGCCGTACACCGAGAAGTTGCTGCCCGACATCCCTCTCGTGACTGGACAGCGGGTGCTCGACACGCTGTTCCCTCTGGCGAAAGGTGGCACCGCCGCGATCCCGGGAGGGTTTGGCACAGGCAAGACGGTGACTTCCCAGCAGCTGTCGAAGTGGAGCGACGCTCACATCGTCGTCTACGTGGGCTGCGGTGAGAGAGGCAACGAGATGACCGAGGTGTTGACGTCGTTCCCGGAGCTGGAGGACCCGAGGACGGGCAAGCCGCTCATGGGCAGAACCGTCCTGATCGCCAACACGTCGAATATGCCAGTCGCGGCGCGGGAGGCGTCGGTATACACCGGGATAACCATCGCCGAGTACTACAGGGACATGGGTTACGATGTGTCGCTGATGGCCGACTCCACGTCGAGATGGGCGGAGGCGATGAGGGAGATATCGTCCCGTCTCGAGGAGATGCCCGGAGAAGAAGGATATCCTGCCTATCTCGCGTCGAGGCTGTCCGAGTTCTACGAGAGATGCGGGAGGGTGAAGACGCTCTCAGGTCCAACAGGCTCAATATCTGTCATCGGAGCGGTATCGCCCTCTGGAGGCGACTTCAGCGAGCCGGTCACTCAAAACACTCTCAGGATCGTGAAGGTGTTCTGGGCGCTGGACTCTAAGCTCAGGGAGCGGAGACACTTCCCCGCCATCAACTGGCTCACATCCTACTCGCTGTACAACCCCATCCTCGAGGAATGGTACAGGAAGAACGTCGCCGAAGACTGGGGCGCGGTTCGTCTGTGGGCGATGGAGACACTTCAGAAGGAGTCGGAGCTGCAGGAGATAGTGCAGCTTGTCGGATCGGACGCCCTGCCGGAGCAGGAGCAGCTTACGCTCGAAGTCGCCCGGATGATCCGGGAGTTCTTCCTACAACAGAGTGCGTACCATCCCATCGACACGTACAGCCCGTTGAAGAGGCAGTACGAATACATGAGCGCCATCCAACGGTACTTCGACCTCGCGAAGAAGGCGGTCTCACTCGAGGTCCCGCTGGAGAAGATAAAGTCGCTCAAGTGCAGGACCGAGCTCGGCAAGCTGAAGTTTGAGGAGAGCATAGATGAGGACCTCAAGGGGATGGCCGGACAGATGGAGCTCGAGTTCTCGGAGCTGGGGGTGTGAAGGATGGCCAAGGAGTATCACACAATCTCGCAGATAGCCGGTCCGCTGGTGTTCGTCGAGAAGACCGAACCCGTCGCGTACGGCGAGCTCGTGACGATAGCCCTCCCCGACGGCACGAGCAAGAGGGGTCAAGTGCTGGACACATCTGACGAGGTGGTGGTCGTACAGGTCTTCGAGGGGACCGGCGGAATCGACAAGGCATCCGGCGTCAAGTTCCTCGGCGAGACCCTGAAGATGCCGGTCTCGAAGGATATGCTCGGTAGGATACTCTCCGGATCCGGGGACCCCCTTGACAAGGGTCCGCCGATAATACCTGAGAAACGCCTCGAGATCATCGGGGCCGCGATCAACCCGTACGCGAGGGACAACCCGAGGGAGTTCATCCAGACCGGCATATCCTCGATAGACGGAATGAACACCCTCGTAAGAGGGCAGAAGCTCCCGATATTCTCGGGCTCTGGGCTGCCGCACAACGACATCGCCCTGCAGATCGCCCGACAGGCGAAGACGCTCGGTGAGAAGGAGGAGTTCGCGGTCGTGTTCGGCGCCATGGGCATCACGAGCGAGGAGGCGCAGTACTTCATGAAGGACTTCGAGCGCACCGGCGCTCTGAAGAGGGCGGTCGTGTTCCTCAACCTGGCGGACGACCCCGCCATCGAACGGCTGCTCACGCCCAAACTGGCGCTCACGACGGCCGAGTACCTCGCGTTCGACCTGGAGATGCACGTCCTCGTCATCCTCACGGACCTCACGAACTACTGCGAGGCGCTGAGACAGATCGGCGCCGCGAGGGAGGAGGTGCCTGCGAGGCGCGGCTATCCGGGGTACATGTACACCGACCTCGCAGGGCTTTACGAGCGTGCCGGGAGGATCAAAGGCAAGAAAGGGTCGATCACACAGTTCCCGATCCTCTCGATGCCCGGTGACGACATCACCCACCCGATACCTGACCTGACCGGTTACATCACGGAGGGACAGATAGTCGCATCCCGAGAGCTGCATCGGAAGGGTATCTACCCACCCGTCGCAGTGGAGCGGTCGCTGTCGAGACTCATGGGCCAGGGGATCGGCGAAGGACACACGCGCGAGGACCATAGGGCCGTGTCGGACCAGCTGTACGCGGCATACGCCGAGGGCCGGGACCTGCGTGGCCTGGTCGCCATCGTCGGCAAGGAGGCACTTTCCGATAGGGACCGCAAGTTCCTCGATTTCGCTGAGGCTTTCGAGGACAGGCTCGTCCGGCAGGACAGCGACGAGGACCGCACGATCATGCAGACCCTCGACCTCGCCTGGGAGCTCCTGTCGACGCTGCCCGTGGAGTCCCTCACGAAGATCGACCGAAAGCTGATCGAGAAATATCATCCGTCGATGAAGAAGAAGTGAGTTGGAGATGCCTGTTAGGGAAGTTCAACCGACGCGTTCGGAGCTGCTCGAAGTCACGAAGAAGATCAAACTGGTCACGAACGGCCACAAGATCCTCAAGCTCAAGCGCGACGGACTCATCATGGAATTCTTCGAGATACTGGACAGGGCGAAGAATCTTCGTATGGAGATAGCCGCGCAGTACAGGCTGGCGACGGAGAGGATCGCCGTGGCCAACGCCGTCGACGGTGTCATCGCAGTCAGGTCAGCGGCGTACGCCCTGACGATACACCCCGAGATCCAGTTGAAGACCCGGAACTTGATGGGAGTCGTCGTGCCTCTGATAAGCTCATCGAAGATATTCGCCCCGCTCGACGAACGTGGCTACGGCGTGATCGGCACCTCCCCGAGGATAGACGAGGCGGCGGACGCCTACGAAAAGCTTGTCGAGACGATCGTGAAGGCCGCGGAGCTGGAGACCACGATGAAGAAGCTCCTCGAGGAGATCGAACGGACGAAGAGGAGAGTCAACGCGCTCGAGTTCAAGGTGCTGCCGGAACTCGAGGAGATAGAGCGGTTCATCCGATTCAGGCTCGAGGAGATGGAGCGGGACAACATTTTCCGTCTGAAGAAGATCAAGAAGAAGATGGCAGCCAGGGCAGAGGCCTGACGACCGTGACGATCGAGACCCTTCTCCGTGACCGGGAGACGCTGATGAAACTCTTCCTCATCGCCTTCTGGTCGAGCCTCGTGTTCATAGGCATAGGGTTCTTCTTCATCATACGCGAATTGTTCGCCTGAAGCCTACGAGGTGAAGTCTTCGACCCAGCACTCCCCCGTCCCGAGATGCACCAACGGCACCCTTGCAGGGTCCGGCATCTGGTTGTGCATGCGCTGGAACGCTGTCTGCGACTGCCACGCGGAAGCGTTGATCAATCTTACGCCTCTGTATTCGTCTATCCTGCAGACATGCACGTGCCCGGTGACGAATATGTCGGGGATCGTGTCGATCACCATGTAGTCCTTCTGCTCCGGAGCGAGAGGCGTCTTGTCGCCGTAGATCGGCGCGAGGTGTCTTCTCTTCAGCATCTCCTTCATCGCCTCCTGTGGGTTGGTGTAGTTCAAGTGTCGAACGCTGGAGTTGAAGTCGTCCATGCTCTTGCCGTGGTACGCGAGAATCGTCCGCCCCTCTATCTCCATGTAGCATGGGTTACCTACGAACTGCACGTTCGAGTCGAAGAGATCCTTTATGTCACCGGACAGCGCGGGCTGCGGTTCAGCGAGCCTGACCGCATCATGGTTCCCCGGCATCATGACGAGCTGGATCCAGTCCGGGAACTCCTTAACGGTCTCCGCCAGGAGCGAGTACTGTTCATAGAGGTCGTCGATCTCCAGCTCGTCCTCCTGTCCAGGATATATCCCTATGCCGTCCACGAGATCCCCTGGCATGACGATGTACTTCACCTCTTTCGCCACGGCGCTGCTCCTCAACCAGGCCATGAACCGCTTCCATTCCTTCTCGAGGAACGTGTTGCTGCCGATATGTATGTCCGAGACGAAGGCGACGATCGAATCGGAGCCGTTGGGGGTCATACCGTTTCTCAGAGGAATGTCCGGTCTGACGATATCCTTCGCTATTACTATCTCGCCGTCCTTGCTGAGAGCGCCTACGACGCCCAGGATCTCGTCCTTGAGATAGGTGTCACCGTCCCGACGAGAGCCCTTCATCACGAGGACCTGAATCTTGTCGGTCTCGTCCTCCAACTCGATCATCGTATGGCCATTCTTCGTCGTACGCGAATCGTTGACTATGCCTGCGAACCTGAGATCCCTCTGAAGCTTCTTCGCCTTGGCGATGGGTATGAGGCCCGCGAGTTCTCTCCTCTTGGATAGCATCTTCCTGAGCGTGGCGTAGCGGTCGTTGAAGAGCTTCGCGAAATCTATCACGTTGCCCACACAGGTCGAATTGCCCGTAATATCCTTGAGCACATTGACCTTCCGCTCAACCGGGGCGCCCTGCTCGCGGTCCTCCTCGAGCCGTACGGTCGCTTCACGCACCACACATACGCCTCCGTCTGTGCCAAGAGCGTATCTGAGCACGTCCTCCTCGGTCAGGACGAGCGGGCGATTCTCGCCATCGTTGATTATCCTATCAGCGCACTCTGCCGCGTTCGGCATCTTGGCCAAAGCATCTATCGCTCTCGGATCCAGAAGAATCCCTTTCTCGCTGAAGGTGCCGAGGATATCCTTCTTCATGCGATTCGAATCTAGTGCGGACGTGTTTAAATATCTTTGCGAATCCATCCAGCGCACAAGCATATACAACCCGCTTCTTTGCCGTTCAACGTTTTGTCCTTGTCGAATCACCCTGGGTGGAGATTCGCCGCTCTGAGAAAGTGCCTTAGGGGCGGAAGGGTATACGATGAACAGTTGAGGGAAATGAGTTTCGGAAGGAGAATTTCGGCGCTGGCGATATCTATCGTCATAGTGGGCATTGCTGCGACACCAGGATTAGTGTACATACAAGCGGACGAAGAGGTTCTAGCGCGCGAATCCAGACAAGGAAGAATGACTCCAGAGGAGATTCAGTTTCTTAACGGAATAGACGCCGCCAATGCTTGGACACACCTAGAATATCTTGCGGATCTCGGTGAAAAAGTGGCTGGAACGTCTGAGGAACTCGCTGCTCAGCAGTATGTCTTAGACTATTTCGAGAGCCTAGACTTGGACAATGTCGCGTTGGAGAAGTTCCAGACATCAAGTTGGGACCATCATGGAACTTCCATGAGCATAATCTCGCCCGAAGAGGTGGAAATTCCGGCGACGACATACGGTGGATGTTTTTCTGTCTGGGGGATGAAAAACTACGTACCGTACTACTTTGGCAACGAAAACGAGGGAAAGATCCTTGTCGGTCCTGTAGTAGATGTCGGATCTGGAACTGCAGCTGAACTCGATGCGATAGGCGATCTCGATGGAGCGATTGCTCTTGTTCTGAGGGATGACTATGTATTCCCCTGGCCTACTATAGCCGTAGAAGAGATTGCGCTTCATGGCGCTTCGGCTGCAATCTTCTACGGGTACTTTCACCCATGGCCGCAAGATGACGCAATCAAACAAGATGCAGTTGGGGGGTCTCTTCCCTCATTCTCAATATCCCGGGACTCGGCAGAGCTGATACAGGATATGATGTTGACAAACCCAGTAACGATCAAGATTGATGGTTCGGCGGACTTGCTCTCAGTGGAGAATGCGCAGTCAGTCAACGTAATCGGCTATATGAATGGGTCCATCTATCCTGACGAATACATTGTGTTTTCAGCGCATGCGGATTCGTGGTGGGACGGGGCAAACGATGATTGCTCAGGCGTATCCGGAGTACTCGAGCTTGCCAGACAATTTTCTGAGGCTCGAAGTAATGGAACGTTTGTGAACGAGAGAACCCTAGTGTTCTGCACATTCGGCGCCGAAGAATCTGGCGGACCTTCCATCTGGTACGATTGGCTTGTCGGCTCGTATGAATTCGTGTGTTCGCATCCAGAGATCGTTGATGGGTTGGTGCTTAATCTGAATGCCGATATGATTGGCAACGTGAAGACGCACGGCCCGTATTGGCTTGAAACCACCATGGAGATCAACGACTTCCTGGCGGACGCCGCAGTAGACGCGAAGATTGATGCGTGTTGGGAATTTCCAATAAATCCAATAACAGATTCCTGGTCGTTCTCCTCGATTGCCGGTGGATCCTCCGTATACGCGTCGTGGGTCGAGTTTGAATACAACTACTATCACACGCAGATAGACAACATGTCAGTGTCAAGCCCTGAAGCGATCAAGGACAATCTTGACCTCTTCGCGCTCATGGCTATCCGGGCCGACCACATTCTGATCCTGCCGATTGATTTCATGACGACAACGATAAACTGGCTCGGTGCTAATGTCCAATCCCAGGCACCCTCAGTCCCGTCTGAGCGCGAGCTCTTCGACGAAGTATATGATGCTCTGATGGTGTTTCGGGATGCAACCATTGCGACCAACGAATATGCCGACTCGTTGCGTGATGCTTACGAAGATGCTGAGACCGAAGAGGAGCGCGCAGCGATTCGCGCGGATGCTGAAGATCTGAATCAGGCCCTAATCGATGCTCGCCGAATCGTCAACTCATGGTCCTTCGGAATAGGGGGGACATCTGGTTCATCGGAGGTGTTCCTCCGTTCGTGGCAGCATGTACACGACTTCATACTCGTCAGAGATGCAATTACAGACCTCTCATGTGGCTCAGCCATCGACGCATTACATGCGCTCGAGGGCGTCTACTCGATGGAATGGGGGACAAAGTGTAGTCCAGAGACGTACGATCTATTGATGGGCTTGATGATAAACGAAGAGATGTTCTGGGCCGACGACTTCGACCAGCAGCGCAGTCCGGGCCCCGACGGCCCCGGCCACCGCTTGCAGCAGCCCGGGCA
>JAEHCN010000043.1 GCA_020696395.1 Thermoplasmata archaeon
TTCTCCGTGATGGTCGGAGGTGGCCCAACGACCGGCGAGTGGTCGAACGAGATCGGGGCCGATGGCTGGGGAGAGGACGCAGCCACCACGATCAAGCTAGCGAACAAGTTGACCAAAGGGAAGTGATCTTCTGGTCCAGTTCCTCGACGTGATGGAGAAGGCCCTCGAAGGGAAGCCGATGAGCGAGAACGACTACCAGCTCCGCAGCTTCGCTCCGAAGGTCCAGGAAGTCGTCAAGAAGTACGACATCAAGTTCGACCCGAAGAACCCCATCCCGAACGACGGGTCGATGGCGGACGACATCTTCAAGGCGGCTGTCGAGCTGCTCGTCGATGTCGGCGCCTACTGCACGAGCAGCGCTCGGGTCATTTCGTACACCGACCAGGAGGTGAAGCAGGCGATCCGGTCCGCTCCGGATTCGCTAGAGTTCGGAGAGGGACGCGACAGGAAGACCCTCAGATCCAGAAAGGTCGGAGACAAGACTCCCCCATGGTGCTTCCTGGGTGCCGGTGGCGGTTCCGCGGCGAGCGACAAGTCGTTCATGACGCTAGTGGAGGGTTACGCGGAGATACCGGAGACGAATGCGATCACTACTCCGGCTCTCACAACTGTCGGGGGAATGAGGATCAGGCCCGCTTCGCCATTGGAGGTACTGGGATCGATGAGGAACGCGGTTCTCGCAAGGGAGGCATGCAATCGCGTCGGTCGCGAGGGAATACCGATAATGAACTCCCTCTCGACTGCCGAATCGGATATCGCGTTCGCTGCGGCCCTGCATCCGAGGTATGGTATGAGACAGTCGGACGGCTACTTGATGTGCTGCATGGACCCTATGAAGGTGGATTTCGCGCGTCTGAACAAGGCCGCGGTAACGTTGTCCCTCGGAGGCGCAGTGGGCATGTGCTCGGGCCCCCTCCTAGGAGGATACTCAGGCGGCGCCGAAGGGACTGCAGTCTCCAACGTGGCCCATCACATGATGGGTATCCTCACATATCAGGCGAGCTGGATGCTGCCGTTCCCGATACACCTCAGGTACGTCTCGAGCAGTTGCAGGGAACTGCTCTGGGTCATCAGCACTACTGGACAGGCGGTCACCCGTAATTCCGACATCCTGAGCCTCAATCTGAACTACGCGTCGGCAGGTCCGTGCACTCCGATGGTCCTGTTGGAGACATCCGCCTCGGTACTCGCGGCTGTCACGGCCGGGCTATCAATCGAATCATTGGGCGTCGCGTCGAACAGATACCCGGACAGGACGACGCCGGTCGAACCGCGGATATCCGCGGAGGTAGGCCATGCCGTCGCTGGCATGAATCTCAAGGATGCCAACACGCTCGCCAAGAAGCTTCTCGACAAGTACGAGTCCAAGCTGCTCAAGCCGCCTCTCGGAAAGACACTGTACGAGTGCTGGGACGCTGAGAAGCGCCGCCCCTCGAAGGAGTACTCCCGCGTAATCCGCTCGTACAAGCGGACCATGCGGGACCTGGGTGTGGACCTGCGGGACGAAGCCTGAGCGGGTATAAAGCGACGCGGCAAACCCTTTCTACTTCCGTTTTCATAACCCAGGGTATATTCAGACGACGGCGGTCAACCATGACATCGGGTCTCGAAGGGGTGCACCTGCTCACGACGTATCGCTGCGACAGGGAGTGTGACCACTGTTTCGTGTGGGCTAGCCCTCAGTACGAAGCGACGATGACGATCGAGACGATTCGCAGGTTGCTTGCCCAGGCGGACGAGGTTGGGAGCGTCAGGACGATATACTTCGAAGGGGGCGAGCCGTTCCTGTACTACCCCGTCGTCCTGGAGGGTGTGAGAGCCGCCCGCTCGATGGGATTCGATGTTGGTATCGTCACCAACGGTTATTGGGGCACCTCGGTTGAGGACGCGGAGATGTGGCTTGCTCCGCTGGCAGAGATCGGCGTCTCGCACCTTAGCATCAGCGACGATGAGTATCACCGGTTCTCCCCGGATGACAGGAGGGCGCGCTACGTCGTTGAAGCCGCCAATAACCTCGGGGTTCCGGTCGGAGTGATCGAGGTGTGCAAGCCGGGGGCGGGCGCGGAGGCTGATGGAGGACTATACTTCAGAGGTCGTGCCTCGGACAAGCTCGCGGGGGATTACAGCTCCCGTGAGGTTGCCGAGCTCAAATCCTGCCCTGAGGACTTGAAAACGCCCGGACGGGTCCATATCGACCCTCAGGGTCTGGTTCATATTTGCCAGGGCGTTGTCATCGGAGACACGACATCGCGAAGCCTTAAGGACATCATCGACGAGTACGATCCATCGAAGCACCCGATTGCGTCTGCACTGATTGAGGGCGGCCCGGCGGCGTTGGTGCGGAGTTTCGGGCTTGAGCTCCCGACGGACAGGTTCGCGGATGACTGTCATCTGTGCTACGTGGCACGGGTTATCCTTCGGGAAGACTATCCAGGGCATCTCGGTCCCAGCGAAATGTATGGCGGCGATTGACGCCCTCATTCCGCCATATCGTACTCCCCCGCCTCATCAGTAGGCAGCTTAGCCAGCGTCTGATGCATAGTGGTGGGCCAATCGGGGGTTCTTAGAATGGAGGCTTGACAGGGCGAGGTTCACTTGACATCCGTTACCTTGATGAGGTGCCATCCGAACTGAGTTTTGACTGGGCCGACGGTCTCCCCCTTACTCGCCTCAAACGCAGCGTCCTCGAACTCCTTCACCATCTGACCTCTTCCGAACCAGCCGAGGCTCCCGCCTTTCTTGCCCGATGGGCATTCCGAGTATGTCCCGGCAAGCTGGCCGAAGTCCTTGCCGCTTCTTATCATGGCCAGCAGGTCATTCGCCTTTTTCTCGTCCTTCACCAGGATGTGAGCTGCATTCACCTTGGATGTCATGGCTTCGCATGAGTGCTTCGGACGTAATTAAGTTGTCGCATCTGGACCGAAGGTCTGAGAGCCGACGGAACGTAGAGATGACCGGTATCTGCTCACCACTATCGCGCTGATTGCGAGCCGTCGACGGCCACGTGGCGGGCTAGCGGCATCCGGAGAGGCGTCCAGTGCACCTGTTTTCGACCGTTAACTCGAAGACCCCCCGTACCTGTCAATCGAAAAGAATATCCCTCTTGAGCGCCAAGGGTTAACGGAGGCAATGACTCTAGACGACGTCGATAAGAGGATACTGAGGCAACTTCAGGAGAACGGACGTTCCTCGTTCAGGGAGATATCCTCGAAGATAGAGGTGAGCACTCCTACGGTTAGTTCCCGCGTTCAGAACATGACTGATATCGGCCTGATAAAGGGATATTCCGTCCTGCTAGACGCCGACCTCCTGGGACAGATATCCGTGGCCACAACACTGGAGGCGAGGCCTTCCGACATCGACCGGGTCGTGAACAGGATAAGCACCGAGGACATCGTCAGGCAGATCTATGTCCTGTCGGATTCCAGGATACTGTGCATCCTGTCCTTCCACGATCAGAAGAAGTATCAGAGCTTCATGCACTCCCTCGGCAGCATACCCGAGATAATCAAGATGGACAACTCGATGATTCTCAGAACCCCGAAGGAAACCCCTCGAGCATCAGTCAAGGACGAGGCTGGCCTGCTGATCAAGTGTTACTACTGTGGCCATCAGATGAAGGATGAGGGTGTGAAGATAAAGCTTGACGGCAAATCGCATTACCTCTGCTGCAGCGTCTGCGCGAAGCTGTACAAGGAGAAATATGAGCGTATGAAGGCCGCTTCCATAAGCCCTATTTAGGCTCGTTCCTGTTCCGTTAGGGGGAGCGGAGCCATATGATCTCGCATGCGGGGCATCCGTGCGGAAGCACTACTCCGCTCCGTGTGTATACCCTCGTTTCGAGAGTCTTTATCGTTGTCCCGCACAAAGCGTCCCTCGCCAGACCGACCTCGTAGGACTGAAGAGGCAATTGTTATATTCGGGTACCAGGTATGCCGTCAACGCAATCCGGTGTGTTACTATGCCGATATTTGAGAAATCGTCCGAGAGTTCCGTGACCAGGGCTATCCTGTCCGAGTTCACCAAGGACATGGAAGAAGCAATCGATTCTGACGTTATCATCGTGGGCGGAGGCCCGAGCGGTCTCATCGCTGCCTACGATCTCGCACGGAAAGGCGTCGATGTCGTGATCGTGGAGAAGAACAACTACCTCGGGGGCGGGTTCTGGATGGGTGGTTTCCTGATGAATTCCGTTACGGTCAGGGCTCCGGCCAACAAGATACTGGACGAGCTGGAGATCAGGTACAAGGAGTACGAGAATGGGCTCTACACCACCCCTGGGCCACTGGCGTGCTCCAAGCTCATCACAGCCGCGTGCGAAGCCGGCGCCAAGGTCCTCAACATGGTCGCGTTCGACGACGTCGTCCTCAGAGAGCAGAACAGAGTCGCGGGAGTGGTAGTGAACTGGACCCCTGTGAACTATCTGCCAAAGCCCGTCGCTTGCGTCGACCCCATCTCCCTCGAGTCGAAGGTTGTCATCGACGGGACGGGACACGACGCTTCCGTTGCGAGGAAGCTCGCGGAGAGGAATCTGCTCAAGATCCCGGGATGCGGTGCCATGTGGATCGAAGCCAGCGAAGACGCCGTGGTGGAGAAGACCGGCTTCGTGCACCCAGGACTTATCGTGGTCGGCATGTCAGTGTCCGCCACTTACGGATTGCCGAGGATGGGGCCGACGTTCGGCTCCATGTTCCTCTCGGGGCGCAAGGGCGCCGAACTGGCGCTCAAGAGCTTGGGTAAGGACGGATGAGGCTCTCGCCCACATTCACGAGTGGAACGAGGCTAGGTCGTTCACGGACATCTCCTTGGTCATCGCGTGCTCCATCGCGAGCACGGCCGCGCTGGCTCCGTTGAGGGTTGTAAGCATCGGTATCTCGAGCTCCACCGCCAGTCTTCGCATCATGAAACCATCCCTCCTTGCGCCCGACGATTCGGTGGGCGTGTTGACTATCATCTGGATGGAACCGCCTCTCATTAACGACAACGCGTCTGGCGACATGTTCTCGGAGATCCTGTATACTGTCGTGACGTTCAGGCCGACTGAGCGCAGGAACGACGCGGTCCCTTTTGTAGCCAAGAGGCCGAACCCGAGCCCACTCAGTCTTCTCGCAATATCCCCGACCTGCTCTCCCTTGTCCTCCTCGGCCACGCTGATGTATATGTTGCCTTTCATGGGCAGTCTCTGGCCGGATGCGACCAGCGCCTTCCATACCGCTGCAGGATAGGACCGGTCGATGCCCATCACCTCTCCTGTGGACTTCATCTCAGGGCCGAGGATGCTGTCAACGCCCGGGAGTTTCAGGAAAGGAAACACCGATGCCTTGACCGCGACGTGCTCCATCTTGGCTTCTCCGACGAGCCCCTGCTGCTGAAGGCTCCTTCCGAGCATGACCCTCGTGGCCACCTTCGCGAGCGGAATCCCCGTTGCCTTCGAGATTATCGGGACCGTTCTTGAGGCTCTAGGGTTCGCCTCCAGCATGTAGACGGTTCCGCCCTTGTAGGCGAGCTGAAGGTTTATCAGTCCCTTCGTGCCCAGTGCGAAGGCGACCTTGCGGGTTATCTCCCGCACCCTGTCCAGGACATCCTGAGATATGGTCTGGGGAGGGAGTACCATCGTTGCGTCCCCGGAGTGTACTCCTGCCTCCTCTATGTGCTCGAGTATGCCTCCGATGTAGACTTCGCTGCCGTCGCAGACAGCGTCGACGTCGATCTCTATCGCATTTGTGAGGTACTTGTCGACGAGGATCGGATGATGCTTGGAGACCTTGGCCGCGTTGCGCATGTAGGTCTTGAGCTCGGCCTCGTTGTAGACGATCTCCATGGCTCTGCCGCCGAGAACATAGCTCGGCCTTATCAGGACGGGATATCCTATGTCCTGGGCGAGACTCCTGACCTCTTCGAAGGAGAACCCCGTGCCCGATTCCGGTTGCGGTATCTCCAGGGAATCCATCAGACTGGAGAACCTCTTCCGGTCCTCAGCAAGGTCGATCGCATCCGGAGAGGTCCCGAGGATAGCCGTCTTGCGTCCCTGGAGTGCCCGCTGGAGGCTCATAGCCAGGTTGATTGCGGTCTGCCCGCCGAATTGCAGCATGATCCCGTCAGCGTCCTCGCGTTCCACGACGTTCAGGACATCCTCCGCGGTGATGGGCTCGAAGTAGAGCCGGGTCGAGACATCGAAATCGGTCGAGACCGTCTCAGGGTTGTTGTTGATGATGATCGCGTCCACCCCCTCCTCTTTGAGGGCCAGCGATGCGTGGACGCAGCAGTAGTCGAACTCGATTCCCTGTCCGATCCTGATGGGGCCCCCGCCGACTATCACAATCTTCTCGTTGTCCGATGGCTGGATCTCGCACTCGAGCTCGTAGGTGGAGTAGAAGTACGGCGTCTCAGCCTCGAACTCGGCGGCACACGTGTCGACCATCTTGTAGGTCGGTCTGATATCCGAAGATTCCCTCGCCTTTCTGATGTCTTCGGGGTCACTTCCGGAGATTCGCGCTATGTACTCGTCTCCGAAGCCCATCTTCTTGGCGGATTCGAGCGTCTCCGCTCCATCCAGGTCCTTGAGCTGTTCCTCGATCTCGGTGAGCCCCTTGAGCTTTGAGACGAAGAACTTGTCCCATCCGGTGAGTTCGCACACGTTTTCAACCGTCATCCCACGGCGGAGTGCCTCGGAGATGGCGAACAGGCGGACGTCCGTGGCCTTCCGGAGAAGGCGTCCGAGACCCTCGTCACTCCAGCTGTCTCCCTCGAGGCCGACCTTGTCGATCTCGAGCGAACGAGTCGCCTTGAGCAGCGCCTCCTCGAAGTTGCGGCCGATGGCCATCACCTCCCCCGTGCTCTTCATCTGAGTCCCGAGCGTGGGGTCCACGGTCCTGAACTTGTCGAACGGCCACCTGGGTATCTTCACGACGATGTAGTCTATCGATGGCTCGAACGCCGCGCAAGTCCTTTTGGTGATGGCGTTGGGTATCTCGTCAAGTGTCATCCCGACTGCTATCTTCGCTCCAACGCGGGCGATAGGGTATCCTGTCGCCTTCGAAGCCAGGGCGGAGCTGCGCGAGACCCTCGGATTCACCTCGATGATTCTGTAGTCTCCTGTGTCGTGGTTCACCGCGAATTGTATGTTCGCTCCTCCCTCGATCTCTAGCGCTCTGATGATCTTCAGGGCGGCGGACCTGAGCGTCTGATGGTCCGAGTCGCTGAGCGTCTGTGCGGGAGCGACGACTATGCTCTCTCCCGTGTGTATGCCCATCGGGTCGAGGTTCTCCATGTTGCACACGATTATCGTGTTGTCCTTCGCGTCTCGCATGACCTCGTACTCGTACTCCTTCCACCCGATGACGCTCTCCTCGATCAACACCTGCCTGATCCTGGAGTATATCAGCCCTCTTCCGACGATGTGGGTGAGTTCCCCTTCGTCGGTGGCTATTCCGCCCCCCGTGCCTCCGAGAGTGTATGCGGGACGCACGAGAACAGGATAGCCTCCTATCTCCTCGACCGCCTGCTTTGCCTCGTCGATTGATGTGACTGTCTTGCTCCTGGGGATCGGCTCTTCAAGCATGATCATGGTCTTTCTGAACAGCTCCCTGTCTTCAGACAGCGCGATTGCTCTGGTCTTGGTACCGAGCAGCTCGACCTCTAACCGGTCCAGCACGCCCTTCTCCGATAGCTCTGAGCACAAGTTGAGTGCCGTCTGCCCGCCCATCCCCGCGAGTATGCCGTCCACCCCCTCCTTCTCGAGTATCTTCTCCAGGGTGTCGCAGTTCAACGGCTCGACGTAAACTGCGTCTGCCGTCTCTGGGTCCGTCTGGATTGTGGCCGGGTTGGAGTTCACCAGCACTGTGTCGTACCCCTCCTCCTTCAGCGACTTGCACGCCTGCGATCCAGAGAAGTCGAACTCTGCTGCCTGTCCGATCACTATGGGCCCTGAACCGATCACCATGATCTTGCGAAGATCTGTCCTCTTCGGCATCAGGCCCCCTCCAGCATCTTGGCGAATTCGTCGAAGAGGTAGCGCGTGTCGAGCGGTCCGGGGCGCGCTTCCGGGTGGAACTGGACTGAGAAGATCGGCAGGTCCGAGTGCCGCATGCCCTCGACCGTTCCGTCGTTGAGGTTGACGAATGTGACCTCCATGCCGACATCTTCCGCTGACGTCCTGTCAACTGCGAATCCATGGTTCTGCGATGTGATGTACACCCTGCCGTCCTTCCCGACAGGTTGGTTGATTCCCCTGTGTCCGAACTTGAGCTTGTAGGTCTTCGCTCCCAGAGCCAGCGCGAGCAGCTGGTTCCCAAGGCAGATCCCCATCATCGGAATCTCTCCCTTCAGCTCTCTCAGTGTGCCCACGGTCGTCTCCAGCATCTCCTCCTGAGCAGGGTTCCCCGGCCCGTTCGTTATGAAGACGCCGTCCGGGTCCATCGCGCGTATGCTGTCGGCGGAGGCGTCGAAAGGGACCTGGACCACTTCGAACCTCGCTCGAAGCTCTCTCAATATGCTCTCCTTGACTCCGCAGTCGATCACGACGACACGCTCACCGTTGCCAGATTCGTATGCGACAGCTTCTGGAGTGCTCACCCTGGCGACGAGGTTACCCTCATCGGGATCCCGCATCCCACGGACCTGTTCGAGAGTCGTGGCGGGATCAGCCGTCGTGATTGCACCTTTCATGGTGCCTTTCATCCGCAGCTTTCTGATCAGCGCCCTGGTGTCGATCCCCGCGATGCCGGGGATCCCGTCCTGTTTCATGAATTCGTTCAGGGTCATGCGGAAAAGTCTGTGACTGGGAACGTCGCACAGCTCGCCTATCACGTAGCCCTGGACCTGCACGCGTCCCGATTGGCTGTTTTCGAAGTTGATGCCGTAGTTGCCGATCATAGGATACGATGATACTAGGATCTGCCCGCAGTATGACGGGTCTGTCAGCGATTCCTGATAACCCGTCATGCCGGTGGAGAACACCACCTCTCCTGAGATCTCCTTCGAAAAACCGAAAGGCCTCCCCTCCAGCACAGTCCCGTCTTCAAGGACAAGGTAGCCCTTCATTCGTACGACCTTCGGGTTATCATGGGTATGGGATAAGAACCTTGTTGTACGCTATGCGACTCGACCCGCTTCCGAATGACTGAATCCGGACAAAAGCTCAACTCTGGTTCCGACCCGAGGCCATCAGAGGCAAGGCCGAGTCGCGCCTCTCATCCTTCAGAGTTTCTAAGACTCTCCCAGTCGCTTCTCACCATGGCGAAGTATTCATCATCGTAGAACCTGCCCCTGAAGAACGCGTTCTCCCGGAGGACACCTTCTCTGACGAACCCCATCCTCCGTGCGAAGGCGGTAGACCTCTTGTTGAATGAGAAGGCCATCAGGCTGATCCTGTTCAGCCCCATGTTCACGAAGCCGTAGTCGATGACTGCCTTCATCGCCTCCTTCATGATGCCCTTGCCCCAATGAACCGGATGTAGGTCGTATCCGACCTCGATTCGGCGATGTGGTTCGTGCTCCCACTTGTAGAACCCGCAGCTTCCGATCAATTCGTCGCTGCCTTTGAGGGTGATGCCCCAGCGTATACCCGTGCTCTCCCTGAACGGCTTCAAGATGTACGATTCGAGTTCCTCTCTTGCGACTGCCATATCCTTCGGGCCGGGGAACCCCGTGCTGTCGACGATCTCAGGCAGGGAGAAATGTCTCATGTACCATTCGAGGTCGGCTTCTGTGATCTCTCTGAGGATGAGCCTCTCGGTCGTTATGGTGGGGAACACATCTGGATTCTTCAAGGAGTCATCACCGACGTCGCATGATTGCTCCTCCTCGCCTTTATCCTTTTCGCAGCGTTGGTTCTATCTACTAATTAACCCTGTACATCACGCGGCAAGCCATGTTCCCAAGCCACTGCAAGGAGGTCAGCGTCCACTCGGTCCAGTTCGAGCTCACCGAAGAGGCCATCCGCTCGCATCTGAAGGGAAGCAGGGCGTACATCAGGACGAGATACGTGATTCTGAATCGCGGAGACACATGGGCTGTTGTGGAAATCAGGAAGGATGCGATGAACGGCGTCCTTCTTCCGGTATCGTCGGTGAAGATCGTGTCCCTTCCGGGCGAGACGTCGTTCGTCGACGAACCGTCCCTTGATGTGCTCTCGGCCTCGGAGATGGGGCGTCTCCGGGAGTCCGTCGGAACACCCTGTATCATCGTCCGTGGGAAGTCTGAGCACATATCTTTCTTCGTAGACCAGGAGCCGTTCAGCCTGACGATATTCGACGTCGTCCCGCCGAGCCCCACTAAGCTGGTCGGGTTGGTCGAAGAGGCTCTACGGTCCATCCTACAGGATTACTACGTGCGATACGACGTAATCGAGGAGGACCTGAACCGCCTCGAAGGACTATCTGAGGCTCGTTCGGTGCTCTTCCCATGCAGGGCATCAGGCTTGGACCACAAGGGTAAGATCGGCTACATGGACGACCCGCCTGGTCTGTCCCCTGAGCAGATCGAAGAAGTCGCCGTCGTCGGATGCAGCCTGTCCGCGAGGATATTCAAAGCGGTCTACGGCTCGGAGGGGCGTCTGGTCAACATGTGTCCCGTGGACCTCCTGGACAAGGTCAAGGTGGATGGTCCCGTTCTGACGAAGTGCTGTAAAGTGAAGGACGGCTTCGAGATCGAAGGAAAAGTCGCCATAGTCCCGTGGGGGGCGAGGGTCTCGGATGTCTCAGCAGCCCTTGAGGCGCTCATAGGTCATATGTCCAGTTGATCCTCTCTGAACTGAACGACCGGACAAGGCCCTAGGCATTGCCCGCAATGGGAGCATCTCTCTTCATCGATCATCACACGCCCATCCAGTTCTAGGGCCTTCTCGGGACACCTCGACACACAGATCCCACATCCTGCGCACTCCATGGCCCTGACGACCACCTCCTTCAGGCGGGAGGCCTTGGACCTCAGCTCGTCCTCATCCTGCGCCTTCACCATTACTGGCCCTTCACGGAAGACGGTCATCCGGTCCACCTCGGCTATCCTGCCGTCCGGTGAATCCGTCACCTTCCCCAGGATATTCAGGAGGTTTGAGACTCTGTCCATGTCCAGCTCTTTGCTGAAGACGCCCTCCATGCTCATTCCTTCGACGCACGGGCTGTACCCTTCGGTGCTCTGGAATCCGATTGGGGTGTTGCCACCGGAGCGGTCGTGTGATGCTCCGTCGGGCGGGGTCTTCAGGCCCAGCGCGTCGAGGATGGACTGCGGGATCTTTCTCCATCTCCACAGGTCTTTGGACAGCCATTCATCTGGCATGTCATGCCTCTGTGAGTAGGATGTGAGATATTCCTGCCAGCGGCTGTATTCGCCGTTGAGCTCCCTTGCGTGTTTCAGGTCTGCGAGGTCCGCTGAGGGGCATAGGTAGCAGCCGATCCTCTCAAACCCCCTCTCGTATAACGTGTTGAAGGGCTCCTTCCTGTCGAACAGGTAGAGCCACACATGCAGCGCCGTCCACTTCTGTATAGGTGAGGCCCCCAGCTGATTCGGGGTCCACGGGTTCCTCCACACCCTGCCCTTCCGTGCTCTGTTCTCGGACTCGTATGCCCTCTGACCGATGAACGAAAGCACGCCGCCCGGGAAGTTTTTCTGTATGAGCCTCGTCGCAGGACCGAGCTTGCAGGTCTTGCAGCACCACCTGAAATCCTTCGCTGGTGGTCCGAACACATCGACGTTCCTCCAGAAGCCATCGCCAGCACTCTCCGTGATCAGCTCCAATGAGTGTCTCGCTGCGGTGTCGCGCACGTTTGTGAGAGTCTCCTCGAACTCAAGGCCCGTGTCGATGAATATCATCTTCGGCGAGATGCCGCTCTCGATCACGAGCAGGAGCGTCGCGAGACTGTCCTTTCCCCCGCTGAACGACACCGCCACTGGCAGGTCGTTCGCCGTGACGACTTCTCTGACGAATCTCGTCGCCTCAGACGCCCTCCTGTCGATCACCTCCCTGTTCGCCAGGATCACGGCGTCCCACGACGAGGTCCCATCGTCCGGTGGCTCAGCTCCAGGGCCGGCGGCGACCCATCGTGTCTTGACCGCAGTGCCTCTCTCAGCCGTCCTGATCTCGGCTGTGGACATCTTGGCCACCCCGACGGAGACGGCCTTTCCGTCTGGGTCGAGCACTACGACATCGTCTCCGCGTTCGATCCCTTCGGCGGCATCTGACACTCCGACAGCCAGGGCGCTCGCCTTCCTCTTGCGGATAGATTCCAGGGCTCCTGTGTCGACACGTACCCATCCTCGGGAGATGGTGCGCTCCATTCTCGTCGCCGTGACGCCTCGAGGAAGGAATTTCTCCCCTCGTGCGACGTCGAACCTCACGGCCCCGATGACCATTCCATCCAGCACCACCTCGTCCATTCGATCCAGGTCTGGAGCTTTGTTCAGGAGCACCAGCCGGCCTGTCGGTACGGCGGCCTCCCCGCATCCCGGTCCGAACTGTGTGTCTACGAGTTCCCTGATCTTTCGGATGTCGTTGTCGAACGCAGGCCGGGCGTCCCCGGGCGGAGTGATCTTGACCTCTCTCGTGCTGGTGCCGCATTTGCTGCATACGCCCTGCTCCAGCACGGGGACGTTGCATGAATCGCACCAGCGAAGGTGCATCCTGCCTAGTCTTACGGCTGCCACGTCCAACGCTCCAATAATCTAGGGTCTCATAGCTCGCGGGGCGGAATTCAGCTGTACATCTTGAGCTGCTTCACGACGGCCTCGACGGCGTCCTTCGCCCGCTCGATCCTGTCCTCAGCCTGGAGCCTGCTCATGCCCGGTCCCGTTATCCCGAGTCCGACGGGCTTCTCGTACTCCACCGCGAGATCCGTTATCTTCCTGGCCGCCTGGCCGATGACGACCTGGTCGTGCTCGGTCTCCCCCTCGATGACTGCGCCGATGGTCACGACGGCGTCGATGGAAGTCTCCTTCATCAGCGCCTTCACGGCCAGGGGTATGTCGAACACTCCTGGTACCGTCATCACCTTGGCAACGTCCACGTCCAGGAACTTCGCATGTTCTTTTGCCCTCTCGAGCATCGTCTGCGTGAGGTCGAAGTTGAACTCGCTGCAAACGATACCGATACTGTATCTCTTCGCCATCTCTCTCATCCTCCTACCAATGTCATGATCCCTACATCATGGGCCCAGCGTCGTCGAAGCCCTGCCTGAGCCCCTTGCCCGAGTTGGCCGCCAGTCTGCTCTGTCTGAAGAGCAAGTCGTAAGCGTTGACTGCGTGCTCCCTCGTCCTTCGTTCTGCGAGCCAAGTCAACTCCTTGGCGTCCTTTGCCTCATCCTCATGAACGAACACTTCGATCACGTGTGTGTTCGTCATGAGCTGCACCTGGATGAGCCCTGTCGAGGCCTCGTGAGCGCACATCTTGTCGATGCTCTCCGGCCCCGGCATTCCGAGGGCCATCACGATGTCGCACTGTCTTTCCTCTATGAGCTTCTTGACGGCCACTGGGAGGTCTTTGACTCCTGGGGAGGTATATCTCTCGACTTTGAACCCCGTCCCCATCTTCTTCAGCTCTTCCTCAGCTATTCGGCCCATGTCGACCCTCGCGAATGTGGTGTCGGCAATCCCGATGCGTTTCATCTCCTCTCCACCACCGAGAGTCTCTTGTCAGCGCTGTGGAACTCGATGACCTTGCGTATGATCTTCCTAGTGCCATCGAGGTCGTGGTCCAGATGCGCCATTCTGATGACCTTCGCCTCGATTCCCCTCGACCTGAGGTCCGCCTCCATCTTCTCTGGTTCGAATGGCTGGTCGAACCCGATCGTGATTATGTCCGGTTCGATCTCGGTGACTATCTCGTATATGTCCGCTCCGTCCTTTCCGAGTACCGCCCGGTCGACGGGTTTCAGACCTTGCACGAGCTCGAGCCTCATTGCCTCGGGTGTTATCGGCTCGTGCTTCCTCCTCCGCACAGTATTATCGGTCGCCACTATCACGACAAGCTCGTCCCCAAGCTTCTTGGACTCTTCGAGATAGTGAAGGTGACCTAGATGGATGATATCGAAAACACCGGTGGCAAGCACACGGACCACGCTTCTCACCTCATCCGGAACTCTTTCCAGGCGGAGGCGATGTCCGCCCCATCGAGGAAGACCATGTCGTTGTCCTCGGCGTAGGCGGCCGCGTCTTTCTTCGGAAGGGCGTTCCCATCGTCCCCCATCATCTCGCACACCGTTGCGGATGGCACCAGCTTCGCCATGATGACCAGGGCGGTCGAGAGTTCGGTGTGTCCGAACCGGGTCTCCAGAATTCTCTGGGACGCATTCAGCAGATGTACGTGGCCAGGCGCCCTGAACCCCTTTCCGAGTTCCCTCCTGCCCCACCCATCGTCTTTGGAGACGGCTTCTCGGGCGAGGTTGGAGAACTCTCTGATGGTAAGTGAGCGGTCGTTGTCGGTTATTCCTGTAAATGTCTTCCTATGGTTGATTGTTATGCCAAAGGCTGACTTGACATCGTAGGGGATGTCGTCGGGTATGAGTCCGTCCATCACGGG
>JAEHCN010000105.1 GCA_020696395.1 Thermoplasmata archaeon
TTCCTTCGAGCGGCATGTTGCGGGTGTGCACCTCCAGAATCCTCCTCCTGCTCTCAGTATCAGGCAACGGAATGAGGAGCAGCTTGTCGAATCTTCCTGGACGCAGCAACGCCTTGTCGAGTATGTCTGGACGGTTTGTCGCTGCTATCACGAACACGTTGTCCAGCGAGTCCATGCCGTCCATGGATGTGAGGAGCTGGTTGACTATCCTCTCCGTCGCACCGGAGTCGTGATGGCTCCCGCGCTTGGGTGCGATCGCGTCGATTTCGTCCAGGAAGACGATCGATGGCGCGACCTGTTTCGCCTTCTTGAATATCATCCTGATGGCCTTCTCGCTCTCCCCGACCCACTTCGACATGATCTCCGGGCCCTTGATGGAGATGAAGTTCGCTTTGGACTCGTTCGCTATCGCGCGCGCGACGAGGGTCTTCCCCGTTCCTGGCGCTCCGAAAAGCAATATCCCACTGGGTGGTTTGATTCCGAGCCTGATGAAGGAGTCCGGGTCATCCAAAGGCAGCTCGATCGACTCGTTCATCGCCTTCTTGACCTCCTCCAGGCCTCCGACGTCCTCCCAGGTCGCCTTCGGTATCTCGACGAAGACCTCTCTCAACGCGCTCGGCTCTATCTCCCGCAGCGCCGTCTGGAAGTCCTGTCCCGTCACGCGCATCTTCTCGAGTACCTCTGTCGGGATGGGCTTGCCGAACTCGATGTCCGGGAGGTATCTCCTCAGAGCGCGCATGGCGCTCTCGCGCGCAAGCGCCGCCAAGTCGGCTCCGACGAAGCCGTGCGTGAGGTCCGCTATGCGGTCCAGCTTCACGTCCTCCTCGAGAGGCATCCCCCTTGTGTGTATCATGAGTATCTCAAGCCGGCCTTCGGAGGTCGGGGCACCGATCTCTATCTCTCTGTCGAACCTGCCAGGCCGACGAAGCGCCGGGTCTATGGCGGCCTCCCGGTTGGTCGCCGCTATGACGATGACATTCCCTCTGGATGTCAGTCCATCCATGAGTGTAAGGAGCTGGGCGACCACCCTTCGCTCGACCTCCCCCTGTACCTCGTCTCTTTTCGGTGCGATCGAGTCCAGCTCGTCTATGAATATCACAGAGGGGGCGTTCTTCTCGGCATCGGAGAATATCTCTCGGAGGCGCTCCTCGCTCTGGCCGTAGAACTTGGACATTATCTCTGGACCCTGTATCGCGAAGAAGTTCGCCCCCGCCTCATTGGCCACGGCTCGCGCGATCAATGTCTTGCCAGTTCCCGGGGGTCCATAGAGCAGGATTCCCTTCGGGGGATCGATTCCCAGCCTGGAGAATATCTCAGGGTGCTTAAGCGGGAGCTCGGTCATCTCCCTTATCCTCTGGAGCACCCCCTCCAGCCCACCGACGTCCTCGTAGGTCACAGACGGTCCTGCGAGCTCTGTCACCTCGATTGGCTCAGTCCTGACAGAGAGCTCGGTGAACTCGCTTATCTGGACTATCCCATTTGGCGTAGTGGAGGCGACGACGAACGGGAGGAACCCCCCCATCAGCGCGATGTTCGGGATGATGATCTCGTCTCCCTTGACCACTGCGCGATTCAAGAGACCCTTCTTGAACAGCCCCTCTACCCCCTGGCCGAATCTGACTCTCTTACCGTGTGGTATCTTGGGAGCGACGATGACTTTCTTCGCAGGCTGCCCCTCGGCCTTCCTTACAGCTACCTTCTCGCCGATGGAAATGCCAGCGTTTCCTCGAATCATCCCATCGATCCTTATGACGCCTTTGCCCTCGTCTTCATGGGCAGCCCTGAAGACCTTCGCCGCGGTCTTCTTCTTGCCCGCGATCTCTATGATATCTCCGACATCGATCCCCAGGGCCTTCCTAGTCTCGGAGTCGATTCTCGCCCGTCCAAGACCGACCTCCGATTGATGATGAGCCCTCACGACTTTCAGCGTAACCGTGTTCGCAGCCTTCTTCGACATCCGACGCGTAATCCTCCAGGCCGTGCAAAAAGCTTTGGGAGGCCACTCGGCGTCAGCGCGGTAGCGAGTTGAGGCTCGAGATTTCGCAACAGGAAATGCCCGTCATTCGTCACAGGGATGCACAAAATGGCACTTGCGGACATTGCGCACTTACCCGTCCGTTCGCGTGCTGGGAGGTCCATTTCAATAAGGGTTGGAGAGAAAGCCTTAAAATACTCCCTCTTATTCGAATAAGCAACGAGGCTTTGGAATGTACGAAGTTCGTTTTCATGGCCGCGGCGGACAGGGTGCTGTCATGGCCGCTCAGGCACTCGCGAGTGCGGCGCATGCTGAGGGGGGTTACGCCACTGCTTTCCCGTTCTTCGGGGCTGAGAGGAGAGGCGCTCCTGTGCTCGCGTTCACAAGGATCGATGACAAGAGGATATACAGGAAGACGCAGGTGTACGAGCCCGACTTCGTCGTGGTGCTGGACGAGGGTATGTTGGATTCGGTCAACGTCGTCGAAGGACTGCGAGACGGCGGGATCGTCGTTGTCAACTCTGCGAAGAAGCCAGAAGAGATCGATGTGGGCATGGATGTGAAGATCGCCACTGTCGATGCTATGAGCGTCGCGCTCGAGATACTGAAGCGACCGTCAACGAACTCTGCGATACTCGGCGCCTTCTCGAAGGCAACGGACCTCGTCAAGATCGAGTCCATCGAAAGGGGCATTATGCAGGTGTTCGGAGACCGGTTGGGTCCGAAGATTGGTGAGAAGAACGCGAAGGCAGCTCGTGTGGCGTACGAGAAGACCGTTGTCGGCGTCTCCCACGGAAAGCGCCGGCTGAAGGCTACAGAGAAGTGGTTGCCGGATGTGAAGGAGCTGCCCTTGGGGGTTGCGTGTGAATCGATCATTACAGCCGCTGGCCCCGTCGGCCCAGGATCGTTCGTTGAGAACAAGACTGGCAGCTGGAAAGTGTTCAGACCGGAGTACGATAGGGAGGAGTGCACCATGTGCAACTTCTGCTGGTTCTACTGTCCTGAGGGATGCATATACAGAAAGGATGATCACATGGACTTCGACATGGACTACTGCAAGGGTTGCGGGATATGTGCGAACGAGTGCCCGGTCGAGGCCATCAGGATGGTGAGGTGATCCCTATGGTGTCGAAGATATGCACTGGTAACTACGCCGCGGCCTACGGTTCGATGCGGTCGAGGGTAAGGACGGTCGCAGCCTATCCGATCACCCCTCAGACTTTCATCGTGGAGCACATATCGGAGTTCGTCAACAACGGAGAGATGGACTGCGAGTACATCGAGGTCGAGAGCGAGCATTCCGCGATGAGCGCCTGCGTGTCCGCAAGCGCCTCGGGCGTACGCACGTTCACTGCGACATCCTCTCAGGGGTTGGCGTTGATGCACGAGCTCCTGCCGACTGCCAGCGGGATGAGGTTGCCCGTCGTCATGGCTGTCGTGAACAGGTCGATCGCTTCCCCGATAAACATCTGGGTGGAGCATAACGACATAATGCCAGAGCGCGACTCCGGATGGTTGCAGGTATTCTGCGACAACAATCAGGAGGTTCAGGACATGATCCTCCAGGCATACCGCATCGCAGAGGACAAGCGTGTGGCTCTTCCGATGGCAGTCTGTCTAGACGCATTCATACTCTCGCACACAGTCGAGCCAGTCGATCTTATCGAACAGGAGGACGCAGATAAGTACGTCCCCGAGTACAGCCCTCCGAGTCCGATTCTCGACCCAGACGATGTCAGGGCGGTCGGCGTGTTCACTCCGCCGGACTACATGATGGAATGCAGGTGGCAGACCGACGACGCCATGAGGCGGTCCGCTGAGGTGGTTCGCGAAGCGAACGCAGCATTCGTCAGGCAATTCGGAAGGGACCATGGTGGACTCATAGACCCGTATATGGTCGACGACGCAGATGTAGTGCTCGTGACCATGGGGACGGCAAGCTCTACCGCGCACGAGGTCGTGGACGAAATGAGGGGCGAGGGCAAGAAGGTAGGCCTCATCAAGCTGAGGTTCTGGCGTCCATACCCTGGGCGCGAGCTCCGGGCGGTAGTCGAGAAGGTCAAAGCCGTCGGTGTGTTCGACAGGGCGGTATCGTACGGAATCGCAGGTCCGTCGTTCATCGAGATGAGGAACGCCGCTTACGGCCTCGACGTGCCGATAATGAACTTCATAGG
>JAEHCN010000106.1 GCA_020696395.1 Thermoplasmata archaeon
CTCTGATGGTAAGTGAGCGGTCGTTGTCGGTTATTCCTGTAAATGTCTTCCTATGGTTGATTGTTATGCCAAAGGCTGACTTGACATCGTAGGGGATGTCGTCGGGTATGAGTCCGTCCATCACGGGGAACTTCGCGCCCATGTCCTTGAATATCTCCGACAGGAACGGCAGGCCGAGGGCTTCCTGGATCGTCGAGTCGGCCGTGGTACATATCAACCCGCCCGCGTCCTTGCGCATCGTCCGAACAGCCTGTGGCGTGATGTGTTGGGATGCGATGACCATGTCCGTCTCCTCCTCCCTTCCGTCGGCGTCGTAGACGAGGACGAAACGGCCTGTTGCCAAGGCGTCCAACGCTTTCAACACGGTGCCTGAAGCCATCATTTCGACGATGCTGCACCCTGATAATATGGATGTTGTAGCTACTATCCCGAAGGTATCAGTCTATCCTTCTTAAAGCCTCAGCGGGGGCCAGCCTGGCAGCCGCTCTGGACGGTGGCAATGTCGACAGCAGCGTGACAGAGAACGCCACCGCAGTCACGACGATCATATCGAACCACGGGATGACGAACGGAGCGGTCTCGGAGAATCCGCCCCAGCTGTGGAGCTGGTATGACAAGGCGAGTCCCAGCACCAAACCGAGGGTTATGCCGAGGAGAGACACGAACGAGGTCTCAAGGACGAAGGATTTCAGTATCATATCCCTCTGGTACCCGATTGCCCTCATCACGCCGATCTCCTGCCTTCTCTCGGCGACGTTTCGGATGGTTATGATGCCTAGGCCGGTTATGCCCACGATCAGCCCCATCCCGAGGAATATCTCCATGAGCTGCATGATCGAAGCCACCATGCTGAACACCATCTCGATCGTGTCCCTGATCACTATCGTCGTCATGCCATACTCGACGAACACCCTTTCCATCTGCTCGGCGACCTCCGCGTTCGTAAGCCCTGTCCCATCTGCGATCGAGAAGTAATGTAGCATCTTCGCGCTCGACGGCGCAAGTTCGGCTACGAAATCGTGAGATATGAAGATACCCTGGAGGAACATCTGGTCCATTATCCCGATCACTGTCAGGTTCACGCTCGTGCCGTTGAAGGCCGTTACAGTGACCGTCTGCCCGACGTCGAGGTTCAGGGATCCGAAGCTGCCGTACATCTGCGGTATCGCGCTTCCGTCCACGATGGCGATGCTGCGGTCGGAAGCGAGCGCGGACCATGCGTCCGCGTCCGTCTCGAAGGCGGCCGACCTATCCGCAAGGGAGAAGCCTCCTCCTTCGATTACAACGTCATCGAACCCTATCAAGGAACGCTGGTACGACTCGTTGTCCCCTTCCGGTACAAGATCGATGTTCGCTATCAACGCCCCTGACACTCTGTCGATTGCAGGCCCGCCTATCGCTTCGGTCAGCCTGTCAATGCCAGCAGACATCTCGTCGTCCGGCAGATCCCTGAAGGTTATTCCGATCACGTCGTATCCGCCGGAGAACTGCTCCGTGAGCGTGTCCACGCTCTCCCTCTGGAACGACGCCATCATGGCGATGACGACCACAGTGAACATTATCAGCGAGAACATGAACAGGGAGAGTCCCGTCCGGAATTTCTTGTTCATCGGGTAGCTGATAGCGGATTTGAGTATCGGAAGGCGCGACCCCCCTCGCCCAAAGGCCTTCGTCACGCCTTCCAGCAACAGGTCGCTGTTGAAGATGGAGACGATGACTCCTCCAGTGACAAGGAGAACCCCGGTCACGATGAACATCTCCATGTCTCCCGTTACGGCTCCGAAGAGTTCCTCTTGGATGTTGAACGGGTCCAGAGTCCAGAACATCATGAAAGCGCCGGCAATCGTGAACGGCGTCCGAGGGCTCACGAACCTCACGGCGAGCATGGCGCCTCCCAGGGCGGCCAAGCTGGGCCCGGAGGATGTCAGGGCCGCCTGATGCGACTGAGCCCCTAGGACGGTGAGAACAACGCCGAACGCGAGAGAGAGTGCCCCAAGGAGGATGTACCTCTTTTCTGACTTGGCCAGGACCGGCTCGGGTATGTCCCTTATCGCCCGGACGATGTTCAGTTTGCTCACCCTCCAGGACGCGAGTGCCACCGTGGCCAGTGTGATGAGGAACCCTGCGCAGGCGGCGACACCTAGGCTCTGCCAGGTGAAGTGGATGACGAAAGTCATCCCTCCATCCGCCATGACCGCGGAAAAGGCAACCATCATTATTCCCGCGATCAAGAGCCCCACGAAGGTGCCGATCGCGGACGCTATCAGCGCGTACACGGTACCCTCGAAGAGGAACGTCTGCGTCAGGTCCGCACGCTTCATGCCGATGGCCCGCGATATGCCCATCTCGGGTTTTCTCTCCTCGGCCAGCATGACGAATATGTTGATGATGAGCATGATGCCTGCTATGATGGCGAAGGAACTCATGACGACGAATATCTGCGACACCTGGTCTGCGGTCTCCTCGGCCGTCTCTATACCGTCCTTCTTCTCCTCGGCGAACTCGAAGGACACGTCGGAGGGCAGCTCGGCCTTCAGCTCCAGAACCGCTTCGTCCGTCACCAGGTATCCGTCCTCTATCCCTCCGATGTTCGATACATCTATCTGGTTAATGAGGCCGGGTCCAGAGCCTATGGTCGCCTGCACGTAAGACAGCTCTGCGAACAGTATCGCGTCGCCAAACCACAGCGCCATGCCCGAATCCTGGGCGATGAGCGCGACCGTGAACGGTATGGGGACGCCCGTGTCATTGATCACGAGGATAGTGTCGCCGACGACCGCTTCCAGGTCTTCAGCAAGTTCCGAGTTGATCACGACACTGCCGTCCGCCAGCAAATCAGCGGTGATCGGATCTCCGTTCTCGTCGAGAAGGTGATTGACCGTGTTGGAGGGGTCAAAGCCGAAGATAGTCACCCGAGGAGAGGACGAGTTGAGCCTGGGGTTGATGGCGGGCAGCCATTCCCTGACCGCCGGAGCCAGTTTGTCCACGTGCGGCAGAGTTCCGGCATCAACCGCGGACATGAGGTCCGCCGCGACGCTCTGATTGAAGTACCTCATGTCGCCGGCCTCGTCGGTGGCGTACACGACTATGTCGACCTCGCCGGTGTTGTCGAAGGTTTCCTGCTTGATGATGTAGTCGAGGGTGTCTCCCACCACCAACGATCCTGATATCATGGCCGTGGCGATCAGCAACCCCGAGACGACTATCACCACGAATCTTCTCCTGCGCGAGATGTTCCTGATCGCCATGCGCGCGAAGACTGGCCTTCTCAAGGCCATTGCTCCCACGACCAGAATGACGGCGGTCACGAGAACCGCGAGCTGCTGGAGCGTGTCCGTGGCAAATCACCTCTTCAGAACGGGGCGGGCACGAACTCCTTCTCAACGCGGCCGTCCCTCATGGTGATAATCCTGTCTGCCATCTTGCCAACGTTGTAGTCGTGGGTCACGATTATGAAAGTCTGTTCATTCTTCTTGTTCAGGCTCTTCAGGAGGGCCATCACCTCCCCTGATATCTCGCTATCGAGATTTCCCGTCGGCTCGTCACCGAATACTATCTCCGGATCGTTGACCAGGGATCTGGCGATCGTGACGCGTTGCTGCTCCCCGCCGGACAGCTCGGCTGGTTTGTGGGTGTCCCACTCCCTCAAACCCACCGCGTCCAGCGCCTGTAGGGCCCTGTCTCTGGCGTCCCTCGGGTTGCGCCCCCCGAGGAGCAGGGGGAGCTCGACATTCTCGGCGGCTGTGAGGACGGGGAGCAGGTTGTATGCCTGGAATATGAATCCGATCTTCTCCGCCCTGTACCGGGTGCGGTCGCGGTCCGACATCGATGTGAGTGGTGTACCCCCGATGAACACCTCGCCATCAGTGAGGTCGTCCAACCCAGACATGCAGTTGAGTAGGGTCGTCTTGCCGCATCCGGACGGCCCCATTACCGCGACCATCTCTCCACGCTTGATTGAAATGCTCACACCTTTGAGAGCCTCGACCTTCACCTTGCCGGTATCATAGGTTTTCGTGACATCCTTGACGACGACGATGTAGTCCGGGTCTGGGCCATCTTCGGTGGTCTGAATCCGGTTTGATGCGCTCATATGCATCACCTTGTGAATGTATGCGGCCGTCGC
>JAEHCN010000044.1 GCA_020696395.1 Thermoplasmata archaeon
TATTCGGCGCGACGTATCCTCACCTCGCATGGAAGGTGCCGGTCCATCACGTGGCGTTCGAGAACACCGCGGCCTGTGGGACCGGGATGTCAAGAGCTATGAAGGTCCGCGGCAAGGAGGACACACTCATAGTGGGCATCGCAGGCGACGGCGGCACCGCCGATATCGGCATCCAGGCCCTCTCAGGCGCCGCCGAGAGGAACGAGGACATGCTGTACGTCATGTATGACAATGAAGCCTACATGAACACCGGGATACAGCGCTCGGGATCGACCCCATTCGGCGCGTGGACGACGACAACACCAGTGGGCAAGGTGAAGTCAGGGAAGGCCGATTTCAAGAAGGACATGCCTCTCATAATGATGGCTCACAACGTGCCTTATGTCGCCACCGCCTCGATAGGCAACATACAGGATTTCATAAACAAGTTCGAGAAGGCCAAGCGCATGAAGGGGTTCAGGTACATCCAGGTGTTCACTCCGTGTCCAACAGGCTGGAGACACGACACCGCGAAGACGATCGAGATCGCTAAGCTGGCCGTCGAAACTGGCATGTGGACGTTGTACGAGTGCGAGAACGGCAAGGTCACCGTGAATCGGAAGCCCAAGCTGACGCCGATCTCGGAATACCTGAAGATCCAGGGCAGGTTCAGGCACATGAGCGAGGACGATGTCGAGAAGCTTCAGAATTGGGTCGTCAAGAAGTGGGAAGCTGACGAGAGGTACGCTCAGTGCAGGCAATGAGTCGCCGTTCCGGAAAACCCATTCTCTACAGCTTCTTTCTCATTTCAATCTGTTTGAGCGTCACCGCGAAATCGAAAAGGTCGAGCATCCTACGATTGGCGTCGTTGTCATCGATGTTGTAGATTGCTATCTTGAATGTTCCCAGCTCCCATAGTCGGTTCACGGCGAACTTCGCCAGGCAAGTTCCGACGCCCCTCCGTCTACTCTCTGGGTCCACTCCAAGGAACGGAATGAACCCTGTGCCTGCGATCCGCCTGAGCAGTACGAACCCATCGTCGTTCTTGTAGATCTCACAGGTTCTGGCTGACTCCTCAAGGGCGAACCCCTTCCGGCGCTGCCAGCAGGTTCCGGCGTACGACCGCTGGTGGAGGGGGGCAATGTCCTCCAGGGCCGATCTTCTTGGTGGCTGTCCGAATCCCGCGAACCGCGCTGCGTTGCACTCCGCAGAGAGGTAGGCCACCCTCTGGACGTATCCCAGTTTCTCATAGAGCTTCTTCGCGGCTAGGTTTCCCTCGATCACCTCTAGGAGCACCTCGTCCGCCCCTTCTTCCTCGGCATATGTCTCGGCAGCCTCCATCAGCTTAGCGCCGATGCCCTGGTTCCTCATTCGGGGAACGACTCCCAGACCGCCGATCCACGCCTCCGTCCCATCCACGACTGGGTTGACGTATCCGACGATTTCGTCGCCTGAGAGCGCTACGGTGACGTTCTCCAGCTTGCCCCCAACCGATCTCATGAACTCCGCGAATGATTCCCGAGAAAGCCGAATCGGGATGATGTAATCTGCGAATATTTCGTTTTGTGCGTCGATCAGTGCGTCGAGTTGCTGTGCGGAAAGACGTTTCAGCACCAACTCATCGGCACCCATCAGCATCGCCCTTCACACCGTCTCCGGTTTCATATGAGGGAAGAGGATGACCTCTTTGATCGAAGGTGCATTCGTCAAGATCATGGCGAACCGGTCTATCCCTATGCCCAGTCCTCCCGTGGGGGGCAGGCCGTACTCGAGCGCACGCACATAGTCGCTATCGATCGGATGAGCCTCCTCGTCGCCTTCCTGCTTGAGCCGGTCCTGCTCCTTGAACCTGTGCTCCTGCTCCGCGGGGTCGTTCAGCTCGGAGAATGCATTCGCGAACTCCCACCCGTTTATGAACAGCTCGAACCTCTCCACGAGATCGGGCGCGCCTCTCTTCCTCTTCGCGAGCGGTGAGACCTCCACGGGGTGGTCTATGACGAACACCGGGTCGATGAGATTCGGCTGAACCTTCTGGTCGAATATCTCCGCGGTTATCTTGCCCATGTCCTGGCAGTCTTCTATGTCTCGGACTCCGAGTTGGACCGCTGCGTCCCTCGCGTCGTCGACGGTCCTGAGAGTCGTAACATCGACGCCCGTGTGCTTCTTGATTGCCTCGATCATGGTGATCCGCTGCCAAGGCTTCGCGAAGTCGAGGACCTTGTCTCCATACGGGATCTTCTCGGTCCCTGTGATGTGCATCGCCGTGTCGTACATGATTGATTCGGTCAGGTCCATTATCGCGCTGTAATCGGCGTATGCTTGGTATAGTTCCATCGAGGTGTACTCCGGATAGTGTTGGGCGTCAATGTCCTCGTTCCTGAAGTTCTTGCCGAACTCGTACACGCTTTCCAGGTTGCCTACGATGCATCTCTTGTGGTACAGCTCAGGAGCTATCCTCAGGTATAGGTCGATGTCCAAGTAGTTGTGGTGAGTTACGAACGGCCTCGCCAACGCGCCGCCGTACAACGGTTGGAGTACCGGAGTCTCAACCTCGATGAACTCCCTTTCGTTGAGCCAGCTCCGCATGAAAGCCACCATCTTGCTCCTCTTGATGAACCGGGCACGGACATCCTCGTTCATCATTAGATCCAGGTACCTCTGCCTGTACCTCATCTGTACGTCCTGGAGTCCGTGAAACTTCTCCGGGAGTGGTATAAGTGCCTTGCTGAGCACCTCGAATTCACTGACTGCGACGGTTATCTCTCCCATCTTGGTCCTGAAGACATTGCCCATCACTCCGACCACATCCCCACGGTCCATCACGAGGAAGAGTTTCCAGGGGTCCTCGCCGATGTCGTTCAGTTTGAAGTAGAGCTGGACCTTTCCTTCGCGGTCCACCAAGTCGGCGAAGCCGGCTTTGCCATGGATCCGTTTGGCCATCACACGACCCGCCACGGAGACGACCTCGTCGCTCTTGTCCTGACCAACGTCCGCGAACTCCCTCCTCACACCTGCTGAAGAGTGCGTTCGCTCGTAGCTATATGTCTTGTACGGATCGAATCCCATCGACTTCATGGTCTCGAGATTCTTCCTCATCTGCGCCTTAAGATCGCTCTCTTGCTCTGGCATCAAGCATCTCCACCGCTGGGTGCGCTCTCATATCCGAAGGGCGTACTTAAACGTAATCCGCCCATACTCGACTCCATCATCCACTCACTACCGCTCATTCTCATTTCTCTCACCAGAATTCGGTCGAAACCCACTCGTCTCGGCAGGTTCCGCTAGCTCTTCTTCTCGGCTTCTTCAATCGCCGCCAGAAGTTCTTCAATCCTGAATGGTTTGAGTAGGAATCCCTTGGCTCCAGCTGCCAAAGCCTCCTTCTCGATGTGCAGGTCGGCGCTACCGAAGAAGACCGTGGCCGATGGGTCCATGCGAAGAATCTCTTGGGTGGCGCTCACGCCGTCCCTCACGGGCATCCTCTGGTCCATGATGATCACCACGGGCTTCTCCTTCATGTCCCTGTATTTGCGGACCGCCTCCTCACCGTCGGACGCAATCCCGATGACTTCGTGCCCGTTTGCTTCGAGTATATCTCGATACAGTTCGACGATGAACTTCTCATCGTCGACAAGGAAGACCGTGGCGATACTATAACCTCCGAATGAGCCCCTCGATCAGCCCGTCCTAGACGCCAGAACTCAGCCTGGCTATCCGTGTGACTTGCATGTCCAGGTGGGACTGTACTAATTATACTGTAGCTTATATAATGATTTTCATAATGTCGCAATCACCTTTCCGGTTGTCGCCTCGTCCTCGCCGGATTGACAAACTATTATATAGTAAAACTCGCAATTGAGCATCCGAGATTCATGGCAAAGAACAAGAAGAACGAGGGTTTTCACTCTGCCGCTGGGTTGATACGGTACTTCGACGCCGAGGACGACAAGGCGCTCAAGGTCAGCCCCTGGGCTGTCGTGGGTCTTTGTATAGCCATTTCTGCCTTGGTGCTAATACTCGGTGCGGTGTACCCGACCTGATCGAGCATTCGGTTGTTCGGGAAGCGTATAGCACAGGACTGTACATCGTCAGTCCGAAATCTGACGAAATCAATAAATATCATTTCCGCTCTCGCTCGTCCGCTTGAGGGATTGAACATGGCTAGGTCGTTGACCGTGTTTGGTAGTCTTCATGCGTGATTCCGCATGGCCCAGACTGATCTCTCGAGGTATTGTTGATTCGTCGGCACCTCCCAGCGGAAGCTGTGCAAAGGGATGCGGCGGTTTCGACATGGGACGATTGGAGGAGTTGTCTTGACAGTGCTAAGAATAGCGGTACCGAACAAGGGGAGACTGAATCAGAACTCGGTTCGGCTCATGAACCGGATAGGCTTCCCCGTCTCGGACTCCAACAGCAGAACGTTGATAGCCGAGTTCGGGAAGGGGAGATACCAGATCCTGCTGGCCAGAGCCCAGGACATCCCTGAGTTCGTCGAGATGGGCGTTGCGGACCTCGGCATAACCGGCCTCGACCTCGTGCTCGAGACGAAGAGAAGCGTCGAGAGAGTCAGAACTCTCGATTATGGGAAGTGCCGGCTCGTCGTCGCCGTTCCTGACGAATCGGATGTGACCGACGTCACTCAGATCGAAGATGGGTGCACCGTCGCAACATCCTTCCCGAACTTGACCAGGGAGTATTTCTCGAACATCGGGAAGAACGTGAAGATCGCTACCGTGACGGGGGCGACCGAGATGACCCCTCAGATAGGACTCGCGGATGTGATTACAGACCTTACGGAGACCGGTTCGACCTTGAAGCTCAACCACCTCAAGGAGGTAGGTGAGGTCATGGAGTCCGTCGCCGTGCTGGTCGCGAACCAGGCGTCGCTCGAGGCGAAGGCTGGGCGCGTCGAGGAGGTGATCAGTGCGATAGACAGCGTGATCGCCGCCTCTAGGAAGAGGTATCTGATGGCGAATGTTCCCAAAGACACCCTCGCCAATCTCGAGAACCTGATTCCAGGAGTTTCCGGACCCACTATAATGAACATCATCGGACGAGAGGACTTGGTTGCTATTCACGCTGTTGTCAGCGAGGACGCGGTGAACGGGATAATCGCGGTTCTCAAGGAGATAGGCGGAACGGGAATCCTGATAGTCCCGATCGAAAGGATGGTTCTGTGATATGTTGAGATACGATTACAGCTCGATGTCCGCTGACGACCTGAAGGAGGTGTTTCGGAGGGGAAGCACCTCGATGGACCGGGCGGTCACGGTCGCTCGCCCCATCGTCGAGGCGGTGCGGCGCGGGGGAGACCGTGCCCTGATGAGATATGCGAGGAGACTCGATGGATTCAAGGGCAGGTCCTTCCTCGTTCCTCGAGAGGCCATGGAATCTGCGATGTCGCGCGTACCCTCCACGATTCTCGGGCCGCTGAAGCTCAGCAAGAAGAGGATACTAGCATATCACAAGAAGCAGCGTCTGAACGCCTTCGAATTCGAGGATTCGTGTGGGGTGTTCGGTCAGAAGGTCGTACCTCTTGACCGGGTCGGAATATACATACCTGGCGGAACAGCAACATATGCATCCTCTGTCCTGATGACCGCAGTGCCAGCCAAGGTCGCTGGCGTTGGGGAGGTCGCGATATGCACGCCGGCAAGGAACGGCAGGATCGAAGATGCCGTTCTCGCAGCGGCTGTCATCGCCGGCGTGGACGAGATGTACTCTGTTGGCGGCGCTCATGGGATCGCAGCGATGGCCTACGGGACCGAAAGCATCCCAATGGTGTCTAAGATCGTCGGACCAGGCGGGTCAATCGTCAGCGCGGCCAAGATGATTGTCCGCTCGAATTGCGAGATCGATTCCATCGCTGGTCCGTCGGAAGTGCTCATAATCGCCGACAGCACCGCAAAAGCAACGCTCGTTGTCAGTGAGATGGTTGCACAGCTCGAACACGACCCGGAGGCAGTCGCAGTCTTGGTCTCATCATCCACACGCCTCCTCGACCAGACCTCCATAGGGCTCAAGAAGATGATCGGGCGGGCAGATCGCAAGGACATCTTGGAGAGGTCATCCGGTGTCGGAGCCGTCTTCGTTAAAGTGAGAAACGTGTCTCAGGCGGTGGAGTTCTCGAACGCGTATGCCCCGGAGCACCTACTCGTGGACACCAGGAATCCGCGCGAGCTCTTCAAGTCCATTCGAAACGCTGGCTCAGTATTTCTGGGACAGCGATCGTCAGTCGCTTTCGGCGACTACTGCTCTGGACCAAATCACGTTCTACCGACGATGGGAACTGCCAAGTCAAGATCCGCCCTCTCTGTGTACGATTTCCTGAAGATAGTGCCTTATCAGCAGTTGAGTTTGCATGGCGCGGCCAGACTCGTCCCTGTAGTGACGGCGCTGGCAGAGGCCGAAGGCCTGCCAAATCACGCCATAGCCGCGCGCATGAGAGCTGGAGGTATGCGCTGATGCCGTCGATCGGAGAACTGAGGAGAAGGGCGCTAGAATCACTGAGCCGCCCATCGTATTCTCTTGCCAGCGATAAGATGTTGCTGTTGAACGACAACTCAAATCTGTTCGGCGCCAATCCAGCTGCGATGGAGGTTGCAGAGTCGTTCGACTTCTCGAGGCTCTGGGCATACCCAAGTGAGAACTCCGACATCCTGAGGCAGCGCCTTGCATTGGAGTTCGATGCATCCCCGACCGAGGTAATCGTCGGAAATGGCTCTGACGAGTTACTGGATATCGTCTGCAAGAGCTTCATCAACCCAGGCGATGTGTTTTGCCAGCCAGCGCCCACGTTCAGCATGTACAAGTTCTACGCCCAGGTGAACTTCGCCTCGGTTAACGAGAAGGTGTCGAACGACGATTTCTCCCTTCGAACCGATGATATACTTAAGGAGCGGGCGAAACTCGTCGCACTCTGCCAGCCCAACAATCCAACCGCGAACCTCTTGGAACCGAGGGACGTAAGGAGGATCCTTTCCGAGTCGGAGGGGATTACAATTCTGGACGAAGCCTACACCGATTTCTGCGATTCCGACATGCTCGCGGATGTCATGGCAGCCGAGAGGGGAATCGACATAAGGACGTTCTCCAAGGCATACGGAATCGCAGGTCTTCGCGCAGGTTTCGCCATATCACGGGAGGAGATTATAGACGAGTTGAGGCAGGTTAGGACGCCGTTCGGCCTAAATTCGTTCACCGAGGCGGTGGCAGTCGCAGCGCTCGACAGGAAGGAATGGGCCAGGGAGAAGGTGCAGGAGATGAAGGTCGAACGGGAACGCCTGTCCAAGCGGCTGCAGTCGCTGGGCTTCCAGGTCTATCCTTCGGAGTGCAACTTCCTGCTCTGTAGCTCACCCATGAGGAGCGACGAACTCGTTGGAGCCCTTAGGGAGCGGAGAGTGTCAATCAGGGACTGCGGGGCGTATCCGCTCCTTGAGAACCACGTCCGCGTGACGATTGGTCCAAGAGCGCTCATGGATAGATTCCTTGAGATTCTGGGCCCTCTCATGGCCGAGGTGTCGAAATGAAGGTGACTATCGCGGACTTTGGAGTCGGCAACCTTCACAGCATCTCCAAGGGGCTTGAGCGTGTCGGCGCCGTGGTTGAGGTCTCGTCTGCCCCTGGTGAGCTAGCGAACGCCAGGTGCATCGTCTTCCCTGGCGTGGGCGCGTTCGGGGCCGCCATGGACGTCCTTAGACCTGCTCTCACAGGCATACGGACTGCGATAGAATCAGGGGTTCCAGCCCTCGGCATCTGTCTAGGGATGCAGATTCTATTCGAGGGAAGCGAGGAGTCCGTCGGAGAGGGTGTATCTGTCATCCAGGGACGCGCGAGAAGGCTTCAGGCACCGAGGGTTCCGCACATGGGCTGGAATGAGGTGGTTCACTCCGGAGACGGGTTGTTCGAGGCAGTCGATTCGGGCGAACAGTTCTATTTCGCCAACTCCTACGTGTGTTTCCCGACCGAAAAGGTCACAATCTCGGAGACGGAATACGGTGAGAGGTTTCCATCAGCCGTGAGGAAGGGCACAATCTTCGGAGTGCAGTTCCATCCGGAGAAGAGCAGCGCTCCCGGCCTCAGGCTGCTCTCGAACTTCATCAGGATAGCGGAGGAATCAGCATGAAAGTGTTACCAGCCGTGGATATCAGAGGGGGAAGGAGCGTCCAGTTGGTTGGCGGAAGACCTGGCACAGAGCGTGTCGAGATCGAGGATGTCGCCGGTCTGGCTAGGAAGTGGCAGAGGGATGGCGCCGAGATGATACATATCATCGATCTAGACTCGGCTATGGGGTTGGGAAACAACGAGGAGCTGATTGAGAACGTGATTGGCGTTCTTTCCATCCCAGTCCAAGTCGGCGGAGGCATCAGGACCGCGGCCAAGGTTCACAGGCTGTTCGAGATAGGTTGCGAGCGGGCCATCATCGGCACTCGCGCGGTTCAGGACCGCTCCTTCGTCGAAGAGCTGGCCGAGCAATACTCCGACGGCATAGTCGTCGCCCTCGATTCCGCTGCAGACCGGGTGTTGATAAAGGGCTGGCAGGAGAGCTCTGGAAAGGACATATTCTCTGTCGCCAAGGACCTGGAATCGCTCCCTATCTGGGGCTTCCTCTACACAAATGTGGACGTGGAGGGGAGGCTGCAAGGCATCAATCCGACTCCGATAAGCAGGCTCATACGGGAGACGAAGAAGCCGGTGATCGTCTCAGGCGGGATAACTACCCGGTCTGACCTGGCCCTCCTACGCGGAATGGGGGTCGATTCGGTCGTCCTGGGTATGGCAATCTACACGGGAGCGGTGAATTTCAAGAGAGTCGTGAGGGAGTTCAGTTGAATCCAGAGGCAGCAAAGCGCTATGCCCGGGTCGTACGGGAGACAAGGGAGACCCGGGTGTGCGCAGAGGTGACGATAGACGGTATAGGCGACGCGAAGTGCGATATCCAGGACGAGTTCCTCAGACACATGGTCGAGACGCTTGGCAGGTATTCCGGCATCGACCTGGTCATAGAGGCCAGAGGAGATATCGATCATCACCTGATAGAGGACGTCGCGATAACCCTCGGACGAGCTTATCGCGAGGCCGTCGCTGAATCTCCCGTCAGAAGGATAGCGAACGCGGTCGTACCCATGGACGAGGCCCTCGTGCAGGTCACGGTGGATCTCATTGACCGCCCATACGTGCACCTGGAACTGCCTGACAAGATGTACTCACATTTCATAAGGTCGTTTGCGATGGAGATGCGGGCAACGATTCATACCGTGGTTGTCAGGGGGGTGGATGACCACCACATAGTCGAGGCGACTTTCAAAGCACTCGGCAAGGCTTTAGGAGAGGCGATGTCTCGTACGGAATCGTCAGTATCGACCAAAGCCTCCGTCAAATGGGGTGTCGGTTGATGCCGCTAGCGAAGAGGATCATACCTTGCTTGGACGTTCGCGACGGCGTCGTCGTCAAGGGCATATGCTTCAAGGGACTTGCCGAGGTTGGTGACCCTCCGACGCTGGCAGTGAAATATCAGGAGCAGGGTGCGGACGAGATTGTGTTCCTCGATGTGAAAGCCTCGTTGGCTGGCGCCGAGACACTGCGTGCCTCAGTACAGAAGACGGCCGAGCAGCTCTTCGTGCCACTGACTGTAGGTGGAGGGATCAGGACCTTCGAAGACGTGAGGCATATGCTTCGCGTGGGAGCCGACAAGGTCTCAATCAACACTGCGGCCGTTGCGAATCCTTCTCTGATTTCTAGATGTGCAGGGGCGTTTGGCAGCCAGTGCGTCGTTATCGCCGTTGACGCGAAGCGCACTGGTGACAGCTGGGAGGTCTACACTCACTCTGGGACGAGGCCTTCCGGACGCGATGTGGTCGATTGGGCTAGAGAGGTCTGTGAGTTGGGTGCAGGGGAGATACTGCTGACTAGTATGGACTGCGATGGCATGAAGAACGGGTACGACCTCGAGCTCACCCGGAGAATAGCGCGGGAGGTGAGCGTGCCAGTGATCGCTTCGGGAGGGTGCGGCAACATCGAGCACGTGACGGAGGTCCTTTCGGCAGGCGAGGCGGACGCTGCGCTGGCGGCATCGATATTCCACTATGGCCAGCACACGGTACGCGATGTGAAGGAAGCGCTCGTAGAGAGGGGAATCCCCGTCAGGAGATGCAGCTGATGACTAAGAGCAGTCTCATCCCGGTCGTCGTTCAGGACATCAGGAACAACAACGTTCTGATGGTGGCCTTCACGAACGACGAGGCGCTCGAACTCACGAAGAAGACAGGATACATGCACTTTTGGAGCAGGTCAAGGCAGAGTATATGGAAGAAGGGCGAGACGTCGGGCAACGTCCAGAAGGTCGTGGAACTGCTGACTGATTGCGACGGAGACGCCATCCTAGCACGCGTGGAACAGACTGGCGTGGCATGCCACACAGGGACTTACTCTTGCTTCTTCGGCGAGCCTATGGGACAGAACGATGTCGTATCTGATCTGTGGAGTGTGTTCGATGAGAGGAAGAAGGGTCAGTCTGAGTCCTCCTACACCTGCCGGTTGCTGAACAACCGGAACTTGCTTCTGAAGAAGATCGCCGAAGAGAGCTCCGAAGTGTTACTGGCTGCTAAGGACAGGAACAGAGGGGAGGTCATCTATGAGGCGGCCGATCTTATCTATCACCTGCTCGTACTTCTGTACGACGAAGGCATTACGCTGGACGAAGTCTATAAGGAGCTGGAGGGAAGAAGGAAATGAGGGCACGACGTTGCGACTTCCACACGCACACGATTTTCAGCGACGGAGACCTGATCCCGATGGAGCTGATTAGGAGGGCCGCCGTAGCTGATCATAGGGCTGTAGCGATAACAGACCACGCGTCCTTCTCGAGCTTAGACTGGATTGCAGAGCAGGTTGCAAAGGACTGCTCCAAAGCAGATGCATGGGGAATCGATGCGATTCCAGGCGTGGAGATTACTCACGTACCCGTCAGATACATCGACGAGTCCGTCGATCTAGCCAAGAAGACCGGGGCGGAGATCGTGGTGGTCCACGGGGAGACGCCGGTGGAGCCTGTCGAAAGCGGCACCAACCACGCAGCCGTCTCGAACTCGGCCGTTGACATCCTCGCACATCCAGGTCAGATAACTGAGGAGGATGCGAAGCTCGCTGCCGAGAACGACGTGTACTTGGAGATATCCTGCCGTAAAGGCCATTCGCTTTCGAACGGTCATGTCGCATCAATGGCCGTGAAGGCGGGGGCGAAACTTCTTGTCAACACAGATGCTCACTCTCCTGAAGACCTCAGCTCCATGGCCATCGCAACGACCGTCGCAAGAAGCGCGGGTCTGGACCCCGACCAGATCCGCACCGCTCTTGTCACGAACTCCGAATCACTGCTCCGCAAGCTCGGCCGGCTTTGAACCCGATGGTTAATAACAGGGCGGTCCAATCTTAATAATGTTGAAATACTGCCAATCCCCTCCCATCGGTGAAGGATATGATAGTTAGTCTGTCTATCCCTGAGGAGCTGCTAGGGCGGTTCGACGAAGTCCTTAGCTCGAAGGGATTCAGGTCTCGGTCCGATGCCATGAGGGAAGCGATACGGTCTTTCGTCGACGAGGCGGACTGGGAGAGTTCCGATGGCGAGAACCAGCTCGTCATAACTACGGTCTATGACGAGCATGGCCCTCGCGGCGAACTCTCGACGCTCCAGCACAGATACGAGGAGATACGGATGATGCTCCACCTGCACCTGGAGAAAGGACAGTGCATGGAACTGTTCATCGCGAGAGGATCGAACGCCGTGCTGCGCGAGATTCTCGGCAAGTTGCGTAGGATCAAGGGTGTGAGGTCAATCAGGTTCATCTCGACCGCGACCGGCATCCATTAGGCACTCGATTCTTGACAACTACAGGGGAGATTAGAAAAACAGAGAAGAAGGGAGAACGAGTCTCCCGGTTTCAACCAGCTCTTGTCCCTCAGTTGTAGTCTACGAGGAAGTCGTACCACCCAAGATCGACTGCGAAGTCGACCTCAGCGTATGCCGAAGAATAGGCGGACCAGTCTCCTCTCACTCCCCACCATATCGTGAGACCTCTCGCGTCCTCGGCTCCCTGGCCTCCCCAGACAGCTAGAACGGCGTTGTCCACAAGGGCAACCATGTTGGCAGTCGCAGTCCTCAGGTCAGCGTCGCTTATCTTGGAGTTCGCCAGCAGCGTGTCGCCGAGGTCTGCCATGTCGACATGCTTGTATGTCGCCCATGCAGCATACGAGTCCCTCAGTGCGGTCTTGTAGTACTTCGCGTATGCGCCGAGGTTCGCATGCATCTCCGCAACCCATGTGTCAAGTGTCGCTATCGAGCTGCCAATGACTCCAACGTCGATTGCCGACAATCCCACGGTCGTAGCCCAGCTCAGAGGCGCATAATAGGCCACCCAACCATCGACCATGTCAACAGCGACCTGTTCCGGCGTTCTAGTGGGGTCCTGCGCGACTTGCGTCCACATTAAGTCGTACGGGAATCCATTCTCCGGTATGGTCTCCTCCGAAGCGACCATCAGGTCCACAAGGCCGGTCTCTGCGACTTCATAAACGACCTCTACGGCGGCCATGTTGCATGCGTCGAACGACAGGATGTCTATGAAGGCGCCAGCTCCTTCGATGGCGGTCTGCAGTTCATCCATCGTAATCTCATCATTGGAGGTCGCGTCATCGCTTATGTACCTCCACGCATAGCCATGGTCCCACATGGTTATCCCGAGTTTGTCGGACGGATAGAGCGTCGCGATTTCCGTGATGAACCACTGGAACGTGGCGCCGTCCCCGTAATTCATCTCCTCATAAGTGTCGACCAGAGTGACGACACCGCCAGAGATTTCGTATAGCGAGCTTCCATTCTGGGCGACCCAGTCCATCATGGCGACGATGTTCACATCAGCGTTCGCCGGTATGTTCTCGAGGGCTGGACGGCTGAAATCATCCCAATACCGTTCAAGGTTGTTGTCTCCGTTGACATAGATCGCTAAAGTCCACGAAGTGGTTTCTCCCCTTGCGTGCATAGTCATTGCCAAACTAGGCACGACGAGAAGGGAGGCAATCAGAATACCTAGGCACAGTTTAGATGTGTGTCCCCTCAATCTCTTACCCCCGTGGGAAACCGCCTCGCTTAACATATGCAAGGCATGCCCACTGTGTAGGTGAATGAGCTGCCGACTATTAGGACTTGATTTCGCCCGGCGACAAGTCGTCTCATGCAATGCGCCTATATTGTCAAACGTTTGTGATTCGGCTAACAGGGGTAAAATCCGAACATTTTTCAATTGGATTAGCTGCATTCGGCAGTCAGTTCTTTTGTGGACAAGAGCGCAGGGGGCCCAAACGGTTGCTCCCTAGGCAGGTCGCGGTAGGGACAATAAATATTAGCCGGTCATGCGATGAGGCACCGTGGGGCGGTTAGATGATTGATGTCTCGAAGATGAATGGAGTGAGCGTGATTACCGCCAATTCCTACACGTTGGGAGAGGTGGAGGGTGCGAACGTCGACACGAGTAGCTGGAAGATGACTCATGTCAAGGTGGGGTTGAGTGACGAGGCGACGCGTGAACTCGGATACTCAAAGCCGTTCCTCGGATCTTTGAAGATATGCCTTCCAGTGGAATCTATCGCCGGGTATGGTGATGTCATCACGCTGAAGAAGACACTTATGGATCTCAAGGGCTCTGCCGAATGCAAGACCAAGCGTTGATGGCCAGCCACGGAAGGAGACTTACGACACGAGCTGCGATGAAAGCTTAGCCAGAGGGATTCCTCTGCTCGGCGAGAAGTTTCCGGAGCTGGATGTTCAGACGACACATGGCAAGATGAAGCTGCAGGAAGCCTTCGCTGGTAAGTGGTTCGTGCCGTTTAGTCATCCTGGTGACTTCACTCCTGTGTGCATCACGGAGTTCGCGGCCTTGGCGAAGATACATGAGGAATTCAAGAAAGAGAACTGCGAACTCATTGCGTTGTCAGTAGATCAGGTGTTCTCCCACATCAAGTGGATCGAGTAGATGAAGGAGAAACTCGACGTGGAGATTACCTCCCCCGTCATAGCCGATGGCTCTGCAAACGTGGCTAAGATGCTGGGAATGATGCATCCTGGTAAGGGAACAAACACCGTTAGGGCGGTGTTCTTCGTGGACCCTGAAGGCAAGATCAGGCTCATGATGTACCATCCTCAGGAAATTGGCAGGAGCATGGACGAGATCCTCAGGGCCGCCAGGGCTCTGCAGAGGTCCGACGAGAACAAGGCCGCCATGCCTGCGAACTGGCCGAAGAACGATTTCCTGGGCGACAAAGTGATAATACCTACCGCCACAGACGAGAAGACCGCGAAGGAGCGGGTG
>JAEHCN010000045.1 GCA_020696395.1 Thermoplasmata archaeon
GGCCGCTTCTGTTCGAAATAGGCCTCCACCTTCTCGGGGTCGAACTGATACGCGGCGACAGCGTCTTCGCCGAGGACGCGCTCCACAACGCGCCTGTGGAGGTTACGCAGCAACAGGCTCTTGTCCTCCATGAGGACGATGTCGGAGACGCCGATCAGAACGATATTGTGCGCGAACGGTGACGGGACCGATGAGAAGGGCAGATACTCTACCGACCTCTCACCACGCTCCATGCTGACAACGACCTCGCGCGCGTTGTCCAGGTCCATCACATCGTCGAGTATCTCGTTGAACGTCTCAGACATCACCGGAAAATCGGGGATCTCGTGCAAAGCGTCGAGGAGACGCTGGGAACGCAGTTGCTGACGACCGACGGACAACCGCTTCCCCTTGTAGTTCCTCAGAACCATGAAGCTACGGGTGGCCACATGTCGAAATCGCTGCATGAACAGCTCGGAATCCTTGACCGAATCGCGCAGCCTCCGCTCGAGTGACTCGGAGGACACGGCCGATGCGAGCCAGTCAAGATCGAACGGCTTCGGAGTCGTCAGCATAAAACTGTCGTCGGAAACGGATATCGTCACGTTCGCCTTCAGGCGCTCTGACAGTGCGCTCGCGTACGCCCGGCTCAGTGCGTCGTTCACCCGCCTTCCGAACGAGAAATGGAAGATAGCGTTCCTGTTCCCGGACTGATCGACGTAGCCTTCGACGACGAGCCTGGAGTCAGTCGGTACCGTTCCGACTGCCCTCTGCTCGCGGAAGTAGTTGATGATCGTATTTGCAGACCCTTCGTCCACGCGGAAGTCCTCCATCAACCAGCGCATGATCTCGTCGTCACGCCCCGTCTCGAGTCGGGCGGCCATCTCGCCTCTGAACTCCCCCACCATGACGGATAGATCGAAGCTGCGGGGAAGCATCTCACCGGTCCACGATGGTACCGTCGGTTTCCGGCCAGTGGCGCTCTTGACCATCGCCTTCATGCCTTTCGACCTGAGGAACTCATAGCTCCTCCCGCCGAGCACGAATATGTCACCCTTAGACAGGCGCTCGACAAACTTCTCGGAGAGCGAGCCGACCAGGGCGCCCCTCTCCGAGAACACCTTGTAGTCGGCCTCCTCGGGGATCGTGCCCTGATTCAGGTAGTATATCATTCGCGACCCGTGCTTCTTGCCGAAGACGCCGTCGGCCTCGTCATACCACACCTTGGAGTAGACGCCTTCGAAGTCGTCCTTTCCTCCGAGGTACCTCAGGACGCCGACCAGCTCCTCCCTCGTGAGGTGTCGGTAGGAGTGCGAACGCAGGAGAAGGGAGTGCGCCTCGTCGACCCTCCAGGGGCGCTCCAGAGAGAGCCCCACGAGCACCTGCGAGAGCACGTCCAGGGGTTTCTCGGGTATCGTCACGCGGTCGATGGCCTTCCTGTGGGCGGCCCTGGAGAGCACCGCACACTCTATGAGGTCGTCGTTCTCGAACACGACCATGCGACCCTTCGATGTACCGCCGTACTGATGGCCTGCACGGCCTATCCTCTGAAGTCCCTTGGCGACCGACTTGGGGGACCCCATCTGGACGACCAAGTCTATCGATCCGATGTCTATGCCGAGCTCGAGGGAAGTCGATGACACGACCGCCCTAAGGTCGCCTGCCCTAAGCGCATCCTCCACCTCAAGCCGCGTCTCCCTGCTGAGACTTCCATGATGGGCGCCAATATCCTCCAGACCGCGTTCCTTCAGCTTGTACACGACACTCTCCGTACCACTCCGAGTGTTGGTGAAGACCAGCGTCGTCCTGTGCCGCTCGATCATCTCCTTCAGCATGTCGTACATCTTCGAATTGGCCACCTCGAAGGATAGTGAGGTCATGTCGTCAGCGGGGCAGATGACAGAGAGGTCCAAGTCGCGCTGACCGAACACCTCCACGACCGTCATCGGGCGAGGGCCGACGTCACTCTGGCCGGATAGGAACTTCGCGACTTCCTCGACGGGCGCAACGGTCGCCGACAGACCTATGCGGACCAGAGCGCCCCCGCAGAACCCCTGGAGCCTCTCAAGTGCGACCGATAGGGCGGTCCCGCGCTTGGAGTCGCATATCTCGTGAACCTCGTCCACGATGACGTAATGCACGTCCTCGAATCGTTTCCTGAAGACGGGTGTGGATAGGACGAGCGATAAGGATTCCGGGGTGGTGATGAAGATGTGTGGTGGGGTTCTGGCGTGCTTCTGTCTCTCGCTCGGGAGAGTGTCCCCCGTCCTGACAGCGACCCGAATCCCCGGTGCTTTCATTCCGTGCGATTCGAACCTATCCGAGATCTCCTCCAGTGGCGTAATGAGGTTCTCGTTGATATCGTTCGCCAGCGCCTTCAGCGGAGACACGTATACCGCGTAGATCCGGTCCTCCAACTCACCTCTGTCGGCAAGCAAGGCCAGCTCATTGATGATCGACAGGAATGCGGTGAGCGTCTTGCCTGAGCCGGTGGGAGAGGAGACTAGCACGCTCTCCCTGCGATGAATGACCGGCACAGCCATCGACTGAGCTGCGGTCACGCCCTCATACTTGTCCCTGAACCACTCCGAGACGACGGGGTGGAGAAGGGAGAGGACCTCTTCGGTGCTAGACTTATCTGTAGTTCTGGATATCATGTCAGTAGCTGTCAATCCGACTCCGTTATCAGCCGTGCGTATTAATACGTTTTCAGACCCACATTCGAACGTTGAAAAATCGGTGGCTATCAGCTGGCCATCGTCAGTCTCCGAACCTGTTCCGTCTTCTTCTGTGCCCTTCAAGGCTTGAAGCTAGGCGTGCAATCCTGCTGGAGGCTCATGGAGAGGTAATGAAGAATAGTGTTCGAGGTCTAACTGACACATATCGGCCTCGAGCCGCGTCTGGAGGCTGTTCAGTGCCGGATTGTTTCGGAGTCTGTAACCGTTCATCACGATGGAATCAACAGATTGTACTGATCCAGGAATTCTGCCCAGGATGTGTCGAGGGCAAACGAGGCGAACTCGGTATACTTCTCCTTGCTGCTGTCCCATGCATCGTTGACCCCCCAGTATATCGAAAGCCCAGTGCTGTCGACCTTCCTATCAGGGTTATAGACGTACAGGACTGCTTGATCCACGCATTCAATGACCTGTTCGATCGCGTCTTTCAGCCCTGCATCTCCAGCAATTGAATCCGAAGCCAGCAGGTGTCTGTTGAGATCGATTACGTCAACCTGGTAATGACCCACGCATGAGACCCTGCTGCTGTCCCTCAGCGCGAACCTGTAATCCGTCAGGTACTCTGGGAGGCCCCCCAGCATCTCCTCGGTCCAATTGTCGAATATCTCGAACCCATCGCGGATCACGCTGACATCAATCACCCCGAGGGTTGCGTACCATGCAGACCCCAGCTCGCTGTAGTACCCCGCCCATCCGTCGACCATATCGAAGGCCACATCGACTGCAGTCTTCTTTGGGTCCAAAGCCAATGGCGTGAACATCAAGTCGTATGGAAATCCGTCCATGGCAACCAACTCTTCCGACGCCACCATCAGATCGACCAATTCCGACGCTGCCGCCTCATAGGCTATCTCGGTGCACGCACACATGCATGCGTCAAAGGCGAGGATGTCGATGGCTACGCCAGCGCCTACTATGGCCTCGCGCATCTCGACAGGCCTTATCTGGTCGCCGCTGGTGGAATCAAGGCAGAATCCCCTCCAAGCGCCTCCATGGTCCCACGCAATCACCGCCAGATTCTCCGCGGCACACCGGACGCTGACGTCCTCAAGGAACCATTGGAAGGTAGCTCCGTCTCCGAAGTTCTTCTCTTCAATAGTGTCGTCGACGACTTCGACGGTGCCACCAGATATCTTGACTACTTCCGTCCCTTCGGCGCTCAGGCGGTCCACATATGCGATGAATTCGACGCTTTCGCTTTGAGGTATGTTCAGGAGCATCGGGAGGCTTCCGTCATCCCAGTAGGGTTCAAGATCATTGTCGGCACAGACGTATATCGCGACGGCCCAGGTATTCTCATTGAAAGGTTTTCCACTCTGCTTTCCGGACGAAACACCGGAGATGGCCAGAAGGCACACCACTGTTATCGCCATGATAGAGCTGAATACCCACTTCGGTCTGATTCGTATCCCCCCGGTCAGTGGTCCAATCAGAGACTGACAAGGCAACATCAACGGCGTGCTATAAAGAATCTCGCCGCCAGATGATCTATTCCAGGCGGCCAGGAGGGTGCAAAGGGCGCCATGGAATTCGCCGCGTCAATGGAAGCCATTAGAACGAAAGTGGTCTCCAAGGGCGTGACTACGCCAGAACGATAGGTTTTTAACCCCGGAATACTGGCTTGGAAATACGTTTTCAGACCCACATTCGGCTGTTAAGAACTCGCTGGCTAGCTTTTCCGTCCGTCCTCCAGGTCCGTATACACGCCATCTATGAATCAACTAGAGCGACGGACACAAACGAAGATGGCGCGACAACTTGTGCTGACAGCCACACTTTCCGGTTCGACAACGGCGCTTTACGACGAATATCGTCTATGTGGTAGAGGAAATGTAACACAGATTGGCTTATATTGGTGTAAATCGTAGCTTAACACGTCGAAATCAGTTGGTGTGGTGCCGACATTCGTTCAGATAAGGATATGACTTAACCGGGGAGAAGGGACATCTTGGAAGTGATTAGTGAGAAGGGGCCTGGCGAGCGATCGGTCATCGTTTTGCTGTGCAGATGTGAAGGAGAGATCAATGGCACAATCGACCTGGAGGGAGTCCGAGATCGCTTACTCGCCCACCCTGAAGTGGATGTGGCATCTATACACGATTCTCTGTGCTCTGAGGAAGGACGATCCCAAATGCGAGGGTTCTGCAGCAAACGAGGCGGAAAAAGGGTGGTCATAGGCGCTTGCTCGCCTGAAACCCCTGAGAACCCACTGAGAAAAGACCTTGAGGAGGCCGGAATAAACGGCTACCTCGTCGAGCAGGTTGACATTCGTGAGCAGTGCGCGTGGGTGCACCCCTCTACTGAGCCCGCGACTGCCAAGGCTACTGCGTTGGTCAGAGGGGGCATCGAGAGGAGCCTGAGACAGGAGCCGCTGGAAGACCTGTCGTTCGACGTAACGGGTGCGGCTCTGGTAGTCGGTCGCTCGGAGTTTGGAGTCCGAGCTGCCGAGAAGATCGCCGAGGAGGGATTCAGAGTGTACCTTCTCGACGAGGAGACCGGTGGACGAAGCCTCGCGGAGTCTGCAGCTGCCGGTTCGGACCCAGACGCCCTAGTAGGGCGCGACGATGTGGAGATCCTTAGGGATTGCCGTATCGAGGGCATCGATGGAATCTTCGGACGGTGGCGCGTGAATGTGCATACGGCCGAGGGATCTAGGGAACTCGATGTCGGCACGATTCTAGTCGTCACGCCCTGGGAACCCTCTGCCGAGGATTCCATAGGCCACTCGTATTCGGATAACCCGGATCTGATTGCCGTCGCCGAGCTTGAGAGACTTCTGATAAGGCTGGAGAAAGGCGCGCAGGCCTCGCGCCCTTCCGACGGCGCACCTCTCAGAAGAATCGGCTTCGTTCAACGCGTGGAAAACGAGGAGGAGGCTGCAAGGGCTGCTCCGAGGCAATCCGCATTCATTGCCCTGGCAATCACACAAGCTCTGAGACTCAAGAGATTGCACCCCGGCATGGAGATCGACTTCTACGTGCACCACGCTGAAGGCTTTCTCAGGACCAGCAAGGCTCTGTCCGACTCGGCCGCAAGGAGCGGTATCAGGTTCAATTCCCTCGCGGCGCCGCCAGAGATCATGACGGAGGATGGAAGGACGCTCGTGAGGGCGAAACATCTAGGGCACGACGAGCCGACGCAGGTCGAGAGAGACTTGGTTGTCGTCGTCGGGGGTCAAAGGACTTCAGGTATAGCGCCGAGAGTCCTACAGCTGCTCCACGCGGGGACCGGAGAGGGCCTGGCCGAAGGCGACTTCGCGGGGAAACGGGCAGTAGATTTCAACAGGGGCGTCTTCGTGATTCGAACATCCGACTCAGACGAGGCGGCCGCGCGGGTGGGCAGTGACGCCGAGTCGGTCGCGTCAGCGATGGTTCGTCTCATGCGCCAGAAGACCGTGAGAGTCCCGAGGCACGTGGCTCAAGTCCAAGAATACAGGTGCAGGGGTTGCGGCAAATGCACGAGCGTATGCGAGCACGACGCGATCACGCTGGTCGAGAAGGAGAAGGGAGAGCAGGTCGCCCAGATAGACGAGATGCGCTGTGAAGGCTGCGGCCTATGCAGGGTTGCGTGCTGCAACGGGGCTATGGCCCTGCTCGGCTACACCACAACGCAGCTCCTTGCTCAGATGCTTGGGATGATCGAGGAGGTGGGCGACTGACGGCAGGCAGCTTCGAACCGAAGATAATCGCGTTCGCGTGCTCGACGAGCGGCTGGGGGGCGCTGCTCTCGGCCGGAAGAGGAAGGCATCGCTACCCCCCGAATGTGAAGAGCCTGAGGGTGACTTGCACGGGGTCCATCGACCCTGCGCTCTTCATCCAGGCCTTCGAGCACGGCGTAGACGGGGTCGCCGTGATTGGTTGTCGACTCGAGGAATGTCGCTACAGGCTTGGGAACGTCTTCGCCGAAGAGAGGTTGACCCACGTCAGGGGGCTCCTGGAGCTGCTTGGGCTATCGCCTGGCAGGATCATCTGTGAACGAGTGACTTCGACCGACGGTGCCAAGCTCGCCGAACGACTTGAAGCATTTGTGAACGAGATCCGCGAGCTCGGGCCCGTTCCCGTAGCCCCCATCAGGAAGGCGAAGAAGGCCGACAAGGAGTCCGTGAACAAGGAGGTCAAACACCTCGTGGAGGATACAAAGGCATACAAGTGCGTCGAATGCGGCAAATGCACGGTGGTCTGCCCCATCCCCAAGTTCGAACCGGAGTTTCCCATGCCGAGGATAGTAGTGCTCAGGTCCATCGAGGGGATGACCGACCATCTCGCCGACGACCAGGACATCTGGACCTGCACCACCTGCGGGCTGTGCAATTCGCTGTGTCCTTTCGATGTGGACTACTGCGGATTCATACAGGGGCTGAGAGTCCAGGCTAGGTCGTTGGGGAACGACCCCACTTGCTCCCACAGAGGGCTTATTCATTCTGCAACGAGGATAATGGCAAAGACGACGGGGGTCAGGCAGAACCGGCTTCGATGGATGCCCCCTGATTTGAGCGTCAGCGACCGGAGCGACGTGTTCTACTTCGTCGGTTGCCTCCCCCATTTCGACACGATCCTAGCGGACAGGAATCTGCGATTGACTGACATCTCGGTGGCCGCCGTTCGACTGATGAACGCAGCAGGAGTGTCTCCTCACATCGACAACGACGAGGTGTGCTGCGGACACGACCTCATCTGGACCGGCGATGAGGAGAACTTCCTGAGACTGATGGACAAGAACCTGGAAATCATAAGGAAGAGCGGGGCAGAGAAGGTCGTCTTCTCCTGTCCAGAGTGTTACCGGACCTTCACGAAGGACTACCGGGAGTTCGAGGGAGATCTGGGATTCGAGCTCCTCCACATCTCCGAGTACCTTCAAAGTCTCATGGATGATGGAAGGCTCACCTTCCCAAAGAGGGAGTCGGCGATACCAGTCACGTATCACGACTCGTGCAGGCTCGGGACACATCTGGAGGTCATCGACTCGCCGAGACACCTGTTCGAGGCTGCGGGGCTGAAAATCATCGAGATGGAGAACACGAAGAACCGGTCGTACTGCTGTGGCAACTGCGCTTGGACCAACTGCTCATCGACGACGATGAAGATGCAGTTAGAGAGGATGAGACAGGCGAAGAGGACGGGGGCGGAGTTCCTGCTGACCTCTGACCCCAAATGCCAGATACATCTCTCCTGCGCAATGAGCGGAGAACTCCCAATCGAGAGGGAACTGGTGGATGTACCCGTCAAAGATATGGCTATCGCGCTGGCTGAGATACTGGGCGGCCAACCAGGGGTCAGCACTCGAATCGGCAGGGGCGAGGAGAGATGGCCGACGCCTGAACGATAGGATTCTGAGCGTCGAGTCGCTGGCCGGAAATATGTTTTCAGGTGCACCCACGAACATGCTGCAGGTTCGACGCTGCAAATGTATTTATCGGGACTATGCATAATTGGGAGCTGGATATCTTATGGGCTCGGGGACGTTCTGGCGATTCATTGTCGCAACAATGATGATTGTGGCACTAGTTCTCGGATCAGGCATGTCTTGCGAGCAGTTGGGCGACGACGCCCCGCTGATCCCCGCAAGTATATCACAGACATCGTACACCGGATCGATACAGGTGAACGTCAGCGATGATGTGGGCCGTCCGATCCAAGGAGCGGTCGTTAGCATCGAGGGGAATGGGAGCATCTGGGTGACCAACCTCTCCGGCCAGGTATCGATTCCTGGCATCTACGCGGACGCCAACGGCACGTATTACACCCTGTCGGCGGATAAGGCGGGATACGAGACCGCGGTGAACGAGACGGTGACAGTCACCCCGCACAACACATCCTACGCGCATCTTGAGCTCGAGGGTGGTGTGATACTCGGGTGGGTATACGGTCAGATCGGCAGCATAGACAACGGCATAGCCGACGCAACGGTGTCAATCTCGGCACTGGGCTACTCCGACAAAACTGATGCCGACGGCAACTACCGCCTCTATGGAATCCCCGGCGGAACCCACTCAGTGACGGCCAGCGCGCCCGGCTACGCCAATCAGACAAGGGACGTGACTCTTGACACCGCGGACTTCGCGACCCAGCTTTTCTACATGATCCCCCTCACGGGCGGGATATCAGGCCTTGTGCTCCACGCCTCCACAATGGAACCCCTGGCGGGGGCGAACCTGTCAGTCCTGATGGGCTCCGTGACCGTGGTCGTCACAAGCGATGTCAACGGGACCTACCTCATACCCAGCCTCTCCGCTGGGACCTACACGGTGTCTGCGAGCCTCGAAGGGTTCAATGAGTCGATTGTCACGGGCGTCGTTGTGGAGAGCGGGGAGGTCACCGAAGATGTGGACCTGCTGCTCGACGAGAAGACCACGTTGCTGTGGGGGATAGTCAAGGCAGGAACGGTCCTGCTGGTCGGTGCCAACGTGTCGATTCTAGGCACTGAGTACTACGGCAAATCGTCGATCGAAGGAGAATACCAGATAGTAGGTCTGCCTGCTGGGACATACGTCGTCGTCGCCTCCCTACAGGGATACGACAACGTCACGGTGTCCGACGTGGAAGTGAGGAGAGGGTTAGAGGTGCGGCTGAACTTCAACCTCACCGGCCTTCCAGGCGCTCTGTACGGCATCGTTGTGGACGCCGTCACGGGGGACCGCCTAGCGGGCGTCACCGTGGTCGTCCTCCCGCTCCGAGAGACCATCACGAACACCAACGGCGAGTTCCAGTTCACGGGCCTGCCGGCGGACGAGTACATCGTCCGTTTCACAATGAACGAATATCAGCCGAAGGAGATAGGCCCCATCGAAACGACTCTGGACGAGACGACGGATATGGGGCGCATCGAGCTAGAACCCACGAGGGAGAGCTTCGGAGGATTCATTTTCGGATTCGACCTGGCACACTCGATGATGATCCTGGCGCTATTCCTGACCATAGTAATACTCGCCTTCGCCGTCGTGCTGAGGATAAGGACCTTCGAGGCACCCGACAAAGCGCCTGCTGTCTACGACGAGCTAGACGAGGAGGATGCGGAGGAAGATGGGGAAGAGGACGAGCTGAGCGAGGAGGACGCACCGGAATCATCGACGCTCGGAGAGCCTGGTGCCGGCAATAGAAATTCTGGAAGATGAGTGGGTCGCCTCCAAGAGGCAATCACGCCCAATTACTTCAATCCAAGCCGCTCGCGAACCGCGGGTTCGTTCTCCTTCACCTTGCTGTTCACGTCGGCGTAGAGGCTCCTGCCGTGAGTGTCGATACCGACGGTCAGAGGCCCGAAGTCCTCCGCGTTGAGGATCCAGACCGCCTCTGGCATCCCGAGCTCGTACCACTCGACCCCTGAGACGCTCTTGATGCCCCTGGCGGCCAGAACCGCAGCGCCGCCTGTGATAGCCAGGTACACGCACCCGTATTCCTTCATCGCGTCGATCGTCGGCTGTGACATGCCGCCCTTGCCGATTATCGCGCCCGGTCTGAACTTCTCTATGAACTGCGGTTCGAGGGAGTTCATCCTCGACGAAGTCGTCGGACCGGCTGCCACTACCTCCCATCCTTCGCCGACCTTCCTCATTATGGGTCCACAATGGAACAGAGCCGCCCTCGCGAAGTCGACCGGGAGGTCCTTCCCCTTCTCAAGGTATTCGAGGGCGTGTATGTGGACTTCGTCCCTTCCGGTGTAGATCGTGCCATCAAGGTATATCGTCTCTCCGACATTCAAAGAACGGACATCGCTCTCGGAGAGTGGTGTCTTCAGCCTCTTCGTCATGGTCAGCCCCCCTCATGGACCGGGAACTCGAGCCTGCCGTCCGGGTGCATCCTCACGGTCCCGCGCCTCGCCGCCCAGCACTGCACGTTCACCGCAACGGGCAGGCTCGCGGTATGACAATATGCGTACTCGATGTTCAGCCCGAGGACAGTCGTCTTACCTCCGAGTCCCATGGGGCCAATGCCCAACAGGTTCAGCGCTTCTAGGAGTTCCGTCTCCAACTTGGCGACCTCCGGGTCCTTGTGCCGCTCGCTAAGCGGGCGGAGCAGGGCCTGCTTGGCCAGCTTCATGCAGATGTCGGACGAACCGCCGATGCCCACCCCCAACACCATCGGGGGGCAGGGATTGCCGCCGGCCCTGAGCACCGTGCTCAGGACGAACTCCTTGATGCCCTTGACGCCCTGGCTCGGGGTCAGCATCGCCAACTGACTCATGTTCTCCGAGCCAGCGCCTTTCGTCATCACGGTGATCTCGATGAAATCGTCACCGCCGACCTTCCAGTTGATGTATGGCATTCCGTCGCCGACGTTGTCTCCGGGGTTCTTCCTCGTGATCGGATGGACCGCGTTCGGCCTCAGCGGTACCTCTGGCGTCGCACGTCTGACACCCTCGATTATCCCCCGTTCCACATCAATCCCGCAGTTCCTCGGCAGAGTGACGTAGAATATCGTCACGCCGGTGTCCTGGCACATCGGCGTGTTGCCTTCCCCAGCGAGCTTTATGTTGTCCATTATAGCCTTGAGTTGCATCTTCGGGACTTCGTCCACCTCGGCGTCACTGGCGCGCTCCAATGCCTTCTCGACGTCCGATGGCAGCTTGACGACGGTCTTCCGAAGCAGCTCGACGACCGCATCCTGAATGTCGGTTTCTGAGACCATTGACAGATACCTCAGGCCTCGGGAAGGATGCCTGCGGATTAATGCCTTTGGTTGGGATCGGACATCCGTGAGACGATTACCAGCTGTCACTCAGCACGTATGTTCCGAGGTTCGTCTTGATGACGCGGACCTGGTCGCCGTTCCGAACGAACCCCTTCGGCTTCCTGAGGTCGACGGGAGACATCGTCACGGGGTCGAGAACCTGGATCTCGGCGTCGCCCTCCAATAGAACCACGGCTTCCTTCACATCTGCGGATGGACATGAGACCGTACATCCTTCCAAGTCCGTGAGACGCATCTGTTGGTCCTCGCCGCTGGAGAGTTGGATGCACCTCACGAGACCTTTGGACATACTCTTGACATACCAGTCCTTGGAGTCGATGGTGATGATGTCCCCCCCGCCGAATGAGGGAAGGCGCACGAGGAATGTGGATCTGTACATATCGCGACCATCCCGACGGCCCCAAAGACTGGTGGACTCCTTGTACTCCGCGCAGCGCAGGTCCTGGAGTTCCCTGGCCACGATGCGGGCCGCCTGGGCCGTGCTGAAATAGAAATCGAGTCCGCCGCGCACCCTCTCGACCTTGCTGACGAACACCTCACGGCTGTCTGCGCGCAACGCGGAGACCCTGTCAAGCACACGCTGCCTCATCTCATCCTCGTTGTCCCTGTTGAGTGCGCGGGCGTCTCCTCTCAGCTGCAGGGTGGCCTCGAAATAGCTTCCCTTCTGCTTGGAGCATTCCTTGCACACACCACGCTTGATACGTGCGGTTGCGGTCAGCATACGATGGAACTCGTGCCCATGGGATGCCAACACCGCGTCCACTGCGACCTCGTAGGTCTTCTCGTCCTTCTCAGTCAGACGCATTTGGGATCCCTCCACAGATACATCCTTGGGGACCGTCACGACCCTCATGAGGGACTGTTCGACGGCCTCCTTGACTGAGCCGACCTCCTCCCAGCCGTCGTCGACCTGGAGGGACGAGCAGTGGGCACAGAATACCACGTCGACGAACTCCGGGATCGAGGCGTGTACATGCCTCCTCGAATGGCACTCGAGACAGAGCGGCCCGATCAGCTCGCCCTCCCTTCCACACTCGACACAGAACAAATCAGATCATCCTCGCAATCTGCGCATGGGGGACTCCACCGATGACGAGCACGCAGTCCGTATCGACGAAGCCGTGCTTGATCGCCGCCTCCACGGTCCGCTTGCCGACCAGGTTGGCTATCGTGGCCATATTGAGCCTCGAGACGAGCACTGCCTCGTCGCATATCTGCCCCTCGTAGAAATTCCGTGACACATGTATCTTGAGCTTGTCGGAGCGATACGTCTGACCGAGCAGGTCCTCATCGCACGCGGCTATCAAAACCTCCTTGCCGCTCGTGTGGACCTTCACGCTGATCGTCATGCCATGCGCTCCTCGCTGGCGAGCTTGTAGTAACCCGGCTGTGGGGAGTAGACCTCGCCGGCGTCGCTCAGTCGTTTGACAAGCGCCCTTACGCGCTCCTCGGAGATGTTCTCGGACGCCGCCTTCTGTATCAGCTCCTCGAGGCTGACTCCTCTCCTCTCGTCGGCCAGCTGTTGCACGAGGCTTCTGAGGACGTATATCTGCTCCCTCTGGCTCCTGCTCGTCCCAGTCGCGATGATGTCGATGTCGCGCCGTCCACCCTCGCTGGCCACCTTGTTCAGGTAGTACTCGACGATCTTGATCGCCCTCTCGGCATCCTCCGTCGTGACGATCGGGTTGAGGCGGGCCCTTGCGCTCGCCTCGGAGAGACGTATGAGCGCCTCAAGCTGTCTCGCGGTTATCGGAACGGAGGATTCCTCCCCCTCCCCGAGCTTCCGGATGTTCACGTAGTAGCTCTCGAGAGTCTTCATGGCGTCGTCATCCATCACCGGGGTGATCCGTTTGCTGAAGGCCACATACTTGCGCAGGAACTCCACGTCCATGGCCGGCATGAAGCTGTCCGTGTCGCTCATTATCTGCGGTACGTCCATACCTAGTATCGTCTCTGGCGATTCGTGAAGTTTGATCTCCCCTCTTCTGTGGCCCTTGAGTATGTGAACGGCCACGTTCCTGTCGTACTCGGCGTCAGGGCGGTCCGTCATGGTGAAGATGGCATCGAACCTGGATAGAAGGGCGGGAGGCAGGTCAATCTGCTCAGCGATGTTCCTGTTCTCGTCGAATCTCCCGTACTTCGGGTTCGCCGCCCCGAGCACGGCGCAACGAGACTGGAGCGTGGCGGTGATGCCGGCCTTCGCGACGGATATCGTCCCCTGCTCCAGGCTCTCATGGATGCTCGACCTATCCTGGTCGTTCATCTTGTCCAGCTCGTCGATGCAGGCCAGCCCCTTGTCCGCCAGCACCAGCGCACCTGCCTCCAGGGTCCACCTGCCCTCGCCGAACTCGTCCTTCACCGCGGCGGCGGTCAAGCCTGCGGCGGATGACGCCTTGCCAGACGTATATATGCCTCTCGGAGCTAGCGTAGCCATGTAACGCAATATCTGCGACTTGGCCGTGCCAGGGTCACCGATCATCGCGATGTGTATGTCACCCCTGATACGGGTGCCGTCGTCCATCATCTTGGTCACTCCGCCGAACAGCTGGAGGGCCAA
>JAEHCN010000046.1 GCA_020696395.1 Thermoplasmata archaeon
GCCCGGATACGTCCTTCAACCCGTTGGCGATCTCTTCTAGGAGCATCTTGTCTGGGAAATCGATTGTCACGCTATCGGCCGTCGGAGCGAACGCCTTGAGCGACTGAAGCGATGCGATTGCGTCGACTGTAGGGAAGCCCCCTCTGACGCGGCTATCGATGTCCCTCATGGACGCGATGACCTCGTTGCCGGACTTCCCTAGCCACGGGTTCGCCTTGATCATCTTCGTTATGTTTTCGATGATTCCCTCCAGCTTAACGCTGGCGACTGACAGGTCGGAACGCTCCAGCAGCCTGATGTCCCTCAGCGCGTCCCTCTTGCCCCGTCTATTCCAATCGCCCAGGGAGCGTCCTTCGAAAGGAAAGAATCCCGCGAAGTGGTCCACGCCCTTGACGATCTCGTCCTGGACATCGTCCCAATCCTTGGTGCTTCCATGGGTCTTGAGATCGTCCGTCGAGTTGAAGAGCATGCATATCGATGCGTTCGGCAGGAGATACGCCCTGATGGTGTAAGGGGCGTCCTGAGCGAACCTGGACAGGGCCTGAGGCTTCTTCTCCTCGATCGTATCCATGTATGCCCTGTAATACTCCTTGGCGAAGGCCGTCAGGTCCTGCGCTGAAGGGATCCCGGGGCCCTCTTCCTTCAAGGTCATGTGTCAACCGCCTCGTGAAAGGTGTAACCCTCATCCAAGTTATTAATTCCTTCCTGGCCTGCAGACGGTGAGGGCTGAGCACGCGAGAACCGGAAGGGTCATCGTGGCATCCCCCTCGACGGTGACGTACTTAGCCCTCTCCTTGACCTTGCCCCAGCTCACCGCCTCGCGGATCCTCGCCCCAGACAGAGACCCGTCGAACTCCGCTGCTGTCGTTAGGTACACCGCGTAATCGAGGCCATTCCGGAATTGGGACCACCAGATCACATGGTGCTTCGAGATGCCGCCGCCTATCATCAGCGCCCCCGCCCGCTTCGCGGTGAATACAATGTCCGAGAGTTCCTGCTCGTCCTTCAGGATATCGACCGTGAAGTCCTGATGATGCTGGCTGAAGAGCCATAGCTGCGACCCGAACGCGCCGTCGGTGATGCCGGGAACGAAAACCGGAATGTCGTTCCTCGATGCCCAATAGAGGATAGATTTCTTGTCGGTAAGCCTTGACCCGAACTCGTACGCTAGCTGCCTGCTCGACAGGCTCTTCTTCCCTTCCTTGTACAGCTCCTCCAGAATGGGCTGCATCTTCTGTTCCAGGACTATCCCATAGCTCTCGTTGGGGATCAGTATGTTCCCCAGACGGTTGATTCCCTTCCTGTGTAGGTCCGCATCGTCCATCACAAAGTCGCCGTGATAGTACTTCTTCCACACGCGGGCGAGGTCGTGGTCGAGTGTTCCGCAGGTGGTGACTATCGCGTCTACTAGCTTCTTCTCGACGAGTTTCCTGATAACTCCCCGCGTTCCCGTGGACACTATGCACGCGGGAAAGGAGAGGAAGATGGTACACTTCTCATCCCTCAGCATTGATGTGAGTATCTCGGAAGCGATCCCGAGTTTCTTTGCCGTGAATCCTCCAGATGCGAGCATCTGAGCTGTCAGTTCGACGACCTTGATGTCGCCTTCAACCTCGATATCAGAGATCGGTTTCAGCCTGGTCTTCGCCATTGTCATTCCTCAGAAGATATCATGTTCGGAAACCGGCCGAAAACATTTATAGGTTTCCTGATGATGGGGAACTCGATCCGATGAGGAAAGTGAAAGTGAGGGAAATCATGACCAGTCCAGTCGTCACCGTGACGCCGGACATGCTGGTCAAAGATGCTGCGGCACTTCTGGCGGAGAAAGACGTGTCAGGAGCACCCGTGATGGAGGGTGGAAAGATCGTGGGCATCTTCAGCGAGGTCGACGTTCTGAGTTCCCTCAAGACAACGAAGAAGAATCTACGGCTCGTGTTCCCGTCAATATCGTCGATAGGCATCGCCTTTCAGGAAGAGCTCGTCCAGCGCGAGTTGCTAGAAGCGTACGAGGAGATCGGGGAGAAGCCGGTCAGCGAAGTCATGTCGAAGCAGGTCCACGCGGTGAATGATGACTTCACGTTGAAGGAAGCCGTTGTGGTCATGGTGAACAACGACGTCAACCGTATACCCGTTAAGAAGGATGGTGAGCTCGTCGGGATAATCACCAGGGGGGACGTCATCAAGGGCCTTGCTAACCACAGTAATGGTATGGTCGAAATAGCTGCTGGGACGGCTCCGCCCGTTGAGTAGGGCGCTGTTGTCTCGGCCGTACATGGCCTGGGGGGGCTTCCGCACTCATTTCTTGAGGAGGGCGCGCAACCTCTTGTCCTTCTTAGCGCGCGCGGGCGTCGGGTTGTCCGTGGAGCTTACATCCGAGGTCGGAGTCTTGGCCGGCTGACCTCGCCGTCCACCATTTATCTCCGACTCGTTTCCGCTGTCACGCTGGCTCCCCTTCTCCGCGAAATGCTTTTCTCGAAGCTTCTCGAGATCCCTTTCCATGGATTTCGTGAGTTTCCTAACCTTCCTCGAGTACTTGGCAGCAGTGACGACGTCCCTCTGTTGAAGGGCAGTTTTGGTATTCCTGACGAACAACAGTCCGTCGCGCACATCCATCCCGTACATCGCCGCCTCCTCGAGGTCTGGCTCCGCCTGCTGCAAGGACGAAGTTATCTGCGCTATTTCCGCGGCCTCGGCCTCTCGGTTCTGCCGCACTCTCTTCAGATGGGCGCTGTCGACGACCTGCTCCACGGAAGCGAGCAGCTCCATCGCCTTCGCGAATTCGTTGCTCTTGAACGCCTTCTCCGCATTCCTGAACTGTGCCTGACCTTTAGCAGTCTCCGCTCCCGCCTCCTTCGCAACCTCGATCGCAGTCCTGACATTTTCGAATGCGTTCTCGATCTCCTTCATCCTCGCGTCTTTCGCGTGGTCTGCCCCGGCTCTTGCCTGGTCCATCAGCTTTACATATTGCGCGTTATCGGAGGAACTCCTCGCCTGGGATGCAATCTCTAGAATCTCCTGGACCGTCTTAACGTGTACCCCGAACGAAGCGTATTCCTCGAGCATCTTCCTAAAATCCTTCTCGGTCTTCTGCGATTTGTCGATAAAGGCTTCGAATGCCTTTGTCGTCAGGTTCTCCAGCTCTTCGAGGGCCGACTCTCTTCTCTTAGGGGGCCCGTTCACGAAGGCCTTCTTCGCCTCTGCGAGGGCGGTCTTCATCTTCGAGGAGACCTTCGTATCCGTCCATCCTATCTGATGAGAGAGTGTTTCTGAGGCGCGGATTGACAACGCGGTCGAGTAGAGGTGGAATGTGCTGAGCTGGTCTAGCACCTGTGACCGGGAGTCCCTGTTGAGTGTCAACGCCTCAGCGAAATCGCCGAGTATCATCCTGTTCCAGGCTTGCTCAGTCGCCGAGTCTATCTCGAAGAACGTGGGTCTGAGGAGGAGCGCCTGGTCGATGCTCCGCTCGATGGCGATATTCTCGCCCTCTGGGATGTCCCCGGGCTCGGATTTCTTCTCTGAGATGTTCTTCAGGTCGGTTTCTATCTTCTCCATCTCGCGAGCGGCCTTCTCGTTTCGCTTGGCAGCCGCCCCAAGGACGCTTCTTACATCTTCCTCCGTCAGGTTCGTCCCGGCAAGGGCGTTCATGTAGCTCTTCTTGCTTCTGCACGAGGAAACGTCGATACTATGTTTCTTGGCAACTGACTTCAACTGAGCTATCGTCAGAGTTCCAAGCGATTCTGGAAGATTACCGGTCATGGGGGGTGCCTCTCATGGAGCCGGCGCGTTATTCCACTCTCGAGACATAATTGTTTCGCATGCAGCGCCAGGCACTGGTCCCTCGATAAAACCTAAGTACATGCGTCTTCATGCAATGTCCAATGGGTGCAGCCGAGGAGAAAATCGCGGTTGCGGGGCTGTCCGTCTGGTCGAACAGCTTTCTCGTGGCGCTGAAGCTGATCGTGGGGCTGATGATGGGCTCAGTCAGTGTACTCTCCGAAGCGATCCATTCGGGCATTGATCTTGTGGCTGCGTTGGTGGCGAGATACTCCGTGAAACGATCGGCCGAACCCGCCGACAAGGACCACACCTACGGCCATGGTAAGTACGAGAACCTCTCGGGCTTCTTCGAAGGCACGCTGATATTCCTGGCTGCGGCAGTTATTGTGTACGAGGCAGGCAAGAGGCTATTCGATGCCGCTGAGGTGGAGATGCTCGGTGTGGGAATGCTTGTGATGGCGATCTCTGCGGGTGTCAACATCGTCGTCTCGAGAAGGCTCTTTAGGGTGGCGAAGGAAACCGAGTCACTCGCCTTGGAGGCCGACGCCTATCACCTCATGACGGACGTCTGGACCTCCGCTGGGGTCTTTGTAGCCCTCGGTGTCATTCTCGTGACGGGATGGCAGATCATCGACCCCATCATCGCCATTGTGGTGGCCGCTTTGATATTCCGGGCGGCCTTCGACATAACGAGGCGGGCCTGTGATGGTCTTCTCGATAGAAGCCTTCCAGAGCATGAGATGCGCGTTCTGGAGACGGTTGTTAAGCGACACGAGGTCCATTTCGTCGAATATCACAGGCTCAGAGCGAGGAAGGTCGGGTCCGAGCGCCAGGTGGACCTACATGTGACTGTCCCCCGCGGCATGACCGTCGTCGATAGTCACAGTCTCATCGAGAGGCTGGAGAGCGAGATTAGAGAGACGCTCCCGAGAAGCACGATTGTCGTACATGCCGAGCCCTGCAAGAAGGATTGCGAGTCGTGTAGGATGTTGGAGCGCGAGCAGGTCTTCAGATCCAAGAGTCCCCCCTGAGGGGAGGTGGACTCTCAGAGGATACCATTCTCCACGAGTATTCGTCTTGCCTCTGCGAAGGGTTCCTCACCGTCCTTGCTGTTGTTGATCGTCACCCATTCTTCGTCTACTAACGCACGAGCGACCTCCCTCGCTCTGGACAGCTTCTCGCGCGTCTCGAACATCTCTCTCTTGTGGTCTCTGAGCTCGATTCTCCGCAACGCTACTGACGGGTCGATGTCGATGAAGATCGCGAGGTCCGGGAAAGGTAGCAGTTCCTTGAAGAAGGAATAGGCTGGACGGGCGAGTCTTCTAGGAAGATACGCCGTTCCCAGAAGGTATCTGACGAAGATGAATGTGCCCTCTCTTCGCCGGTTGAATGTGCGGACCGACGCAAGGACGTCCGCTGTGTAAAACGCGGTTGCGAAAGCCGCAGCGACTGGTCCTGATTTGAGTAGCGCTCTCTTGGACATCCTACCGGCTAGTCTCCGGGACGGATGTCTCATCAGAATGACATTCTCCTCCTTTGACGCGAGTTCACGATACATGCGCTCGGCGTGTGTATCCTTGCCGCATCCATCAAGACCATCGACCACGATGAGGAGTTTCATTGCTCACATCCTCAGCAGGCACAAGTAGCGCCCAGTTCCGAGAGGGACGACAAGATGATCAATATATCCCATGCTAGTCTCGTTTCCCGCGGCTCTTCAGGTCTTCCACGACCTCTGCAGCTCGGTCCATCCTGATCTTCTTCTCGGAGATCAAGATCTTCACTGCCTCCTCTGCCAGTTCCGGGGGGCAGCCAGCGCTGGCGACGATGTTTCTTGCATGAAGAGACATATGCCCCTTCTGGATGCCTACAGTGGCCAGTGCTCTGAGCGCGGCGAAGTTCTGAGCGAGTCCCACTGCCGCAGCGACCTCACCGAGCTCTGAACTGCTCTTGACTCCCAAGAGCTTGATACACGCCCTCGCAGTCGGATGAGTCTTCGTTGCCCCACCAATCAGGCCAACCGCCATGGGCAGTTCGATCGTTCCCGCCAGGTCGCCGTCCGTTGTCTTCTCGAAGGTGGTGAGCGGCTTGTACTGTCCTTTGAGCGCGGCGTAGGCGTGAGCCCCCGCTTCGATTGCCCTAGTGTCGTTCCCCGTTGCGAGCATAACTGCATCGATTCCGTTCATGATGCCTTTGTTGTGCGTCGTGCATCTGAATCGGTCGGCATCGGCGAAGGAGTACGCTTCGACAATTCCGTCTACGACTTCCTCTCCGCCAATTGCCTCCTTCTTCCACAGCGCACGAGCCCGAGCCAGTCGATGTACAGCGAGGTTCGACAGTATCCTTAGGTACACACGTCCGCCTGTGATGTCTTCGAGTTTCGTAGCGATCGCTTCTACCATCGTATTGACAGCATTCGCCCCCATTGCGTCTCGTACGTCCACCATGAGATGAACGATGACCTGCGGGCCTGTGCGGGTATCGACCACTCTCGCCTCGATGTCCCTCGCTCCTCCTCCTACGCTTACCAGCATCGGGTCTTGCTCGTTAGCGTACTGCAGGATCTCCTCCTTCTTGTGGAGGATCTGCATCTTCGAGCCGTGAGGGTCTTTCAGTTTCGTGACCTGGACCTGACCTATCATTATGGGCGGCGTGCTCGTGGTGGTGAATCCGCCTCCAGGGAGCGCCAGCTTGGCAGCGTTCGATGCCGCAGCTATTACGGAAGGCTCCTCGATGGCCATCGGGACAAGATACTCCTTGCCGTTGATCCTGAAGTTCGCTGCAACTCCCAGTGGCACCGGGAATGACCCTATAGCATTCTCTATCATCCTATCCGGCAGAGTAGGGTCGATTCCACCGAGGCCCGAGAGCGCTAGCGCCTCATCATCTGTAAGCTGGCCGAAATCCCTGACTACTCTGAGCCGCTCTTCCATTGGCAACCTGTAGAACCCCTCGATCCTTGATGTCCGGTCCAAATGACCAACCCCATTGTCGTTACACATCAACTCGCTCGTGACTAATTATTGTTGCGGGGGATGAACGAGCTGGCATTTCGGCGCGTGTCTTTCCCTCTGAGCTTCAAGCCGTAGACAAAAAGGATATATCCGCATTAGTTCGTGGAGGAACCGATGGCAGCCTGCTCCGCTCCTGGCAAGATCATCCTATTCGGAGAACACGCGGTCGTGTTCGGCAAGCCAGCGTTGGCACTCGCTATCGATCTCCGGGTAAGGGCAAGTTTGAGCGTGTCAGACCAGTACGCTGTCAACGGACATCCCATGCGGCCGAAGCTTCATTCGTACATATCCGCTGCCCTCGATGAGACCTGGAATGGCCCTCCCGTCAGGATATCCACTTGGTCATCCATACCCTCTGGCTCGGGGCTTGGTTCGTCCGCCGCTGTGACGGTGTCCAGCGTGGGGGCCATGCTGACTGAGAAGGGAGAGTGTGACGTGGCGACGCTCGCCAAGAAGGCGTTCGAGGTGGAGTTCAGAGTGCAGAAGCGTGCCAGCCCGACTGATACATCGACGTCGGCTCATGGGAAAGGAGTTCTCGTATCCCCTGAACAGGGAGATGGGTTTCTCTGGAGGATATCGAAAGGCCAACAAGTCTGGAACGTGCATCACTGTGAGGTCCCGGATCTGAAGTTCGTCGTAGGATACACAGGGGTGCGGGCGGCGACAGGCCCTCTTGTGGACAGCGTCAGGGTTCTTCTGGACGCCGACAAGGATCGTCGGGAAGACTTGGACCGGATTGGAGATATCGTCCTTCAGGGGGTGGATGCGGTTCGAAGGGCGGACAAGCCTGCTTTGGGCAGGCTCATGCTCGAGAATCACGGGTTGCTGAACAATCTTGGAGTCGGCCACCCCATGCTTGACAAGTTGGTCGCCGCATGCGAGGAATCGGCCTACGGGGCCAAATTGACAGGCGCAGGCGGGGGAGGGAGCATGATTGCACTGACCGACGATCCCGAGAGAACCTCAGCAGCGATAAGACGGGCTGGAGGGAAGGCGATCGTGGTCAGCGTGGGTTGCGAGGGCGCCCGGCTCGAGAGCTAGGCGACGGGTCCCGTGCGGCGGGGAAACGCTAAATGACAATGAGTCGATGCTGGTCAAGGTGAGAAGTTGGTCGAACGAGTTGCACAGCACAAACACTGCAGGAGTTGCGAACGCGCCATTCCCATCAAGCAGGACTTCTGTGGCGAGGAGTGCGAGGCTGAGTGGAAGGGCAAGATGGGGTCCAAGAAGAGGCAGCTGACATTCTTCTACATCATCATGGTCATCATCATGATATTCGCGATCTCGCTGACTTTCTTGGGGTAGTAGATGAGAGTGGGCATCGGCGGAACATTCAATGTCATCCACGCAGGACACGAGCTGTTGTTCGAGACTGCGTTCACCATCGGCGATTCCGTTGAGGTCGGCCTCACATCCGACGAGTTCGCCAAGGAGACGAGGCCCGTCCCTGTCAGGAGCTACGATGAGAGGAGGGCGCACCTGTCAAGGTTCCTCGAACGATACGGCAAGCCGTTCGAGATTGTGTCGATCTCGGACTCGACGGGGACGGCTGCGTGCTCTGAAACACTCGGCGCCTTGGTCGTCTCCCCTGAGACTTTGGACGTAGCGGAGGAGATAAACGAGCGTCGAAGGTCCAAGGGCCTGAACCCTCTGGAGATCCATCGCATAAGGGCAGTCAGAGCCGATGACCGGGTCAGGATCAGCTCATCCAGGGTTCTCAGGGGAGAGATCGATAAGGACGGGCACCTGCTGCGCCCTACCAGGATCGCCGTCGCCACGGGCAACAGGGTCAAGGTCGAAGCGGTCAGAAACGTCTTCACACAGGTCTTCGGATATGTGGAGATCGTCGAGGTGGAGGCCGACCATAAAATCTCGGGGGAGCCTGTCGGCGACACGACCATTGAGGGTGCGATGAGAAGGGCGCGCATCGCACTCGAGCAGTCCGATGCCGAGTACGGGGTAGGTGTCGAGGCTGGGCTGTTCCACGTGGACCGTCTCGGGAGATATTTTGATGTTCAATACTGCGCTATCACAGATGCATCCGGGTTGTCGACGTTCGGTCATGGCCCCGGATTCGAGTATCCACCTGAGGTGACCGAGGCTGCGCTGAGCGGCGTTGCCGTAGGCGATATAATGAGCGGGGTGACAGGCATAGAGGGTATCGGACACAAGAGCGGCTCAATAGGCTACTTGTCCGCCGGCATGGTCAACAGGACTTCCCTGACAGAACTGGCTGTGTTGATGGCGCTAATACCGAGGATAAGGCCCGAGTTGTACGCAACACGCCGATGAGTGTCAGGCCGTCTCTGCCTCCGCTGCCGCCTGAAGATATTCAGAGAGTGTGTGACAGGAGTCCTTCCCTACGCATCCGAAGCGCGCGTACTTATTGCAGTAGTCTCCGGTCCTATCATGATGCTCGCAACTGTGTGCCTCCCTCCAGTGCGAACACCTCGAACTAATGCATGCATATCCTTCGTAATCTCCGGTGCAGATGCCTTCGGAGGACAGAAACCTGCATATCATCCTACCAGCTCCCCGCTTCCTCGTCAAGCCTACGCTGCATTTGTGCAGCCGGTCCTTGAGTTCTCGCGGGAAGGGTAGTGCAATCAGCCCCCTTCTTGCAGAGAAACGTCCCGTGGGTTTCGCAGTATTGCCTTAGCCACCTGCTCGCCCCGCTGTTGTCTGCGTCAGCATTCCCCTGCGGGCGCCCCAGTATGTTCATGTTCGAAAATTCGCATTCGTCTTCCCCGACGCATTGCAGGCTGTCGACTCGTCGGTTTGCACATGCTCCGCTGATGTAGCTGTACTTGCACATAGGGTCCCATCCCTTTCGCTCGGCGCAAGGCTACATATGCGCGTGACTAGACATAAATGTTTACGAAATGTCGCATTTCTGCGTGCCATTCGTCGGCGTTCCGTCCTGGATGGCGCTGAGGGGGAGATTCGAACTCCCGTGGTACGTGGTACCACCAACTCTCAAGGCTGGCGCCTTAAACCGGGCTTAGCTACCTCAGCATCTTCGACCGTTAGAAGCCAGATTGACGCATCTGGTCTTTAATTGTATTCTCCAATTGTCCTAGAGAAGACGGTGGAGCCGTTCGAGATCGACCTCGAACGCGATCACTGGGTACTTCAGCTCGAATGCCTCGACAGTGGACGGATGGATCTCTCCGAACAGTCCGATCCTCGAGTCGCCGGACCGAAGCTCGGCACACCTCCCCTCCACGAAAGCAGGATGGTCAGCGGCGATGATGTCCGGTGCGAACCCCACAGCAGAGGATATCGAAAGGACCACTGACTTGCACTCCGTGAATCCAGCTCTTGCGTGTATGACTGCACCCGCGAGCAGCTTTCGGTTTCTGGTTTCTTGAACGACATCTCCTATCTCGAAGATTCTCTGGGGGAGCTCCCTATGCTTGTTCTTTCGGAGTATCGCCATCAGGCTGGGGATCAAAGAGGTGCGCACCAGCGTGTGCGCCTCCGTCACTGGGTTCCTTATCCTCAACGCGTCGCTGTCGGAGGGCAAGTTCATCGCGGTGAACTGCTCATGAGGATTGGACAGAGACAGCGTGGCTACCTCGAAGAACCCTAGACCAACCATGACCGGTCGAGTCCTGTCCGCGAAGGCCACGAGCTGGTCCTCGGCCCCGAAGGTGACCTCGTGAGGGTATGTGGATCCGAATCTCTCGTATCCGAAGCCGATTGCGACGTCCTCTGCCAGGTCGACGGAGTGCAGGATGTCCGCTCTGAACGGCGGGACTCCGACTTTCAGCGTCTTCCCTTGGGGAGTCACGCTGTACCCGACCTTTCCCAGGCATTTCGCCATATCCTCCCCGGAAAGATTCGTTCCAAGCCATTGGTTCGCGTAGGCGACATCGAGATCCATCTCTCTCGGGGCGAGGTTAGGGGCGGTGAACGACTCGCCCCCCTGGTTGATCGTGACCGTCCGTATCTTCCCCCCGCGATCGGCTAGGGCCGTCACGAGTATGTTCACAGCGTACTTCACGGCGTTGATGTCCGTCCCTGTGCAATCCACTAGGACGGTCTCCGTGAGTTCAGTCACCTCGGTCGCGATGCCGTTGATTATCGGTGGCATCGACAACACGGTCTCATTCTTGTCGACGATGACCGGGTAGCGTTTCTTTCCCTCGAGAACGAACGCGTATGCCCTGCCCTTCTCGTGGTTCGAGAGAATCTCCCTGGGGGTCATCTCTCTCGTTCCCTGGAGTGGCTGGAACGAGAGCTCGTCAGGCAAGACCGCCTTGTAGGTGAACGGCGGTTCCACGGCGGACATGTCGTGGATCCCGATCGCCACTTTCCTCCGGTTCCGGCCGAGGGTAAGATGAAGCTTCTCCTGCAGGTCCATCATCGACCGGATCAACGGATCGTCGATTGTCAGGTCCTCCACGATCGCAGACCAGATGAACGGTCTCACATCCTTCACGGACGAATCGACCTCGATCGTCACTTCGGAAGGGTCTGCGTGGTACTCTGTGAGGTCGGTGCCATCCCCAAGGAACGATCTGAGTGCTCGCGCGATTCCCTCCACGGAGTACAGGTCCGGTCGGTCGGGGAAGAACTCGAAGGAGAGTTCGTCGACGCATTCATCCGCCGCATTCAGGTCCGCCCCTATCATGGGCAGGCGAGTGCGGAGTGTTTCGATAGAGACTTCCCTTTCGAGGAGTTTGCACAGTTCGGAGTAGCTGAAATTGATTACTGGCATTCTGCTCTTCTCTTCTGAAGGAAAAGGTTGCAGATATAATAAGCTTGTCAATTGGCGTAGGCTGGCATTGCCATTCTTGAGTCTTCTCGCGATCTGCAAGTCAGAGAGAAAAGTATATCCACGCACGAGTTAGATTAAGAGGGGGAAAGAGTCTCTCTGAGTCGGACAGAGGCGTTCCATGATTCGTGACAGAGCGAAGACCGGCATCGAAGGGCTCGATGACATGCTGGAGGGCGGACTCATAACGGGGAGGCCCTATGTCGTGTCCGGTACGACCGGGACTGGCAAGACCACGCTTGCCATGCACTTCCTGAGAGAAGGCGCCATGAACGGGGAAAGGGTTCTGTATGTGGCCACTGATGAACCCCCGAACGAGGTCAGATACAACTACTCCAGGTTCGGATGGGACTTGGCCGGGATAGGAGTCCTTGACGGGACTCCCGACATTCTGAGCTATGACAAGACGCCGGTGCGTGATGTGTCCAGCGAGAGGACTGTTGTTACTCTTGATTTGATCGGGGACGCGATCAGGAAGACTTCTGAGAAGTCTCCGACAAACTTGACCATAAACACCATCCAAGAGCTCATCAAGCAGGAGTTCAAAAAGAGGAAATACACGCGTGTCGTGGTCGATTCCCTTACGTCGTTGAAGTTTTTCTACATCAGAACGAGCGATGAGTTCGCCACGCTGCAATCGTTCTTTCGCATGCTGTCCGATCTTGGTGCGACGACAGTGCTCACAGTCGATATACCCGAGGTCCACAAGCCAGGGCTAGAGTCACAGCTGGCCAGAGGCGAGATCCGGCTTCACAAATGGTTCGATGGCAGAGGCATGATGAGAGGCGTGACCATAGAGAAGTACAGGGGGTCCTCGCACGACTCCCGGATGCGGCATCTCAAGATCACATCGACGGGGATCGTGGTCCCGTCCGCTGACAAGGGACGCGGTAAGAAGAGCGCGCCCGCCGAGAAGGAGGCGAAGGTGGAACAGAAGCGCGAGGCGGAGCAGTCCGAATCTCCGAAGCAGCAGCCAAGGGAGGAAGACCTCCCGCCCCCGCCAGATGACTTCGATCAGCAGCAAGCAGCGACAGGTGAGACCCCGAAGGAAGTCAGGACCAGCTCTGAGACATACAGAGGAGGCGGAGAACAGTGAGCGCTGCTGTTAAGGAATTACGGGTGAGCACGGGCATCAGCGGCCTGGACAAGATGCTCAAAGGCGGCCTCATACCTGGGAGACCTTATGTGCTGTGCGGGACCACGGGAAGCGGACGCACGACCCTCGGCGTACAATTTCTCCAAGAGGGCGCGAAGCAGGGAGAGCGGGTGCTCCTCGTCGCGATCGATGAGCCTCCGGCGGAGATAAGGGGGAACGTGAGATACCTCGGCTGGGACGTCGGTAAGATACGCATTCTCGATGTCCATCCGACTGCAAAGGCCTACAGCAAGAAGGTCTCGATGGTGGAGGTAGCCGCCCAACGTTCAGTCGGGTCGCTTCGTGAAGCGCGGGACGACGCACGGACGGAGGCTATGAAGCAGGCTTCTCCGGATCTCAGCGCGCAGTCTCTGCAGCTTATGCTCAAACAGGAGTTCAAGGAGACGCGGTACTCCCGCGTCGTGATCGACTCACTCACAACGCTGAAGAGACTGTCGGGGGACATGGATGTGGACATGGGCATCATGTCGCTGCTTAGGTTCCTTTCCGAGTCGAGTGTTACATGCCTAGTGATCACCGATGTGCCAGATGCGACTGCCGTCGAGCCGGAGATATTCGTCAGTCGGGGAGAGATCAGGCTGCACAGGCTCATGACGGGTACCAAGATTGAACGATGCATCACCATCGAGAAGATGCGTGGATCGCAACATGACACCGTACCCCGTCCAGTGGCCATCGCGAAGGAGGGCCTGGAGGTTGCCGCAGGGAAGAAGGTCCCCAAGGCGGCTCTGACCATGCTCCAAGGCGTCCCTGGTGGCCCTAGATGACGGCTCTTCGATGGTTGCATATTTAGATTAGCATGTCCTCTAGGGTCATCGAGGGTGACGATGAGCAGGGTTGCGAGGTTGCAGATCGTCGAGGTTTCGGGTAAGCCTTTCGACATGGGTAGACAGGCGGGGAGAAAGTGCGCTGCGAGAGCCAGGGCTTACAGAAAGGCCATCGCAGGGAGCATAGAGTTCTACACTGGAATAAAGTGGGCCCGCGCGGTCGAACAGTCGAAGCTTTATCTGCCGTACGCGAAGGACTTCTACCCGGACTTCGTGGAGGAGATAAGAGGATATGCAGAGGGTGCGGGGATCACATTCGAGGAGGCGTTCACTCTGTGCTGTCACGAGCTGCTCTCTTCTATCGGCTTCAAGGGATG
>JAEHCN010000047.1 GCA_020696395.1 Thermoplasmata archaeon
CTACGAACTCACGGTCACCACTGAGAAGATATCCGGCGACAAGTTCGTACCTCACGTGATAGAGCCCGCGTACGGAGTGGACCGGATACTGTACACGCTACTTGAACACGCCTACCGCGTAAGAGATGATTATGTCACCCTATCCTTGAAGGGCCTTGTGGCCCCTGTCAAGGTCGGCGTCTTCCCTCTCATGGCCCGCGACGGCCTGGACGACATCGCCCGTCGGTTGTACGATTCGCTCGTGGGCGAAGGCATGGCGGCCTACTACGACGATTCGGGCTCGATAGGGCGTAGGTATGCCAGGATGGACGAGGTCGGCACTCCGTGTTGCGTGACGGTGGACTACGAGACCAAGGAGGACGGGAAGGTCACGATACGGGACCGGGACAGTGCGGACCAGGTCCGGGTCAAGCTGGACGAAGTCATCTGCGCAGTGCGCAGCAGGATCGAGGGCCGCTCGCCGCCGTCGCTCGCGAGCACGTAACGTGGGTGGAAGAGAGGGGATCACGAACCAAAATGTCCATATCATCGTCGAGACGCTCAAGAGACCGGGACTGGCTGCCCAGCCCCATCGACCTCTCCGAGGAATTGCGCAAATACATAGGCAAACAGGTCAGCTACGCTACGCACGGGATCCACCGATACCCGGCCAAGTTCATACCGCAGATACCCAGGTTCTGTCTCGAATCGTACTCGCGGGTAGGTGACGACGTGCTCGACCCGTTCATGGGTTCCGGGACGACACTCCTCGAGTCGTACATCCTCGGTCGCAACTCCTACGGCGTGGACGTCCATCCGCTCGCCCGGATGATTGCGAAGGTCAAGATAACGCCCTTGGACCCTGCCCCCCTCGATTCCTTGGCAAGTGATCTGCTCGCCCGCATAAATGCAGACGAGGACGACAACAGCGCTTGGATACCTGAGATTCCGAACAGGGACCACTGGTTCAGGCCGGAGGTCCTGGCCGACCTCGCTACGATCAAGAAGCACGTGTGGGGGACACGCAAGGGCGACCATCAGGATTTCTTCAAGATATGCTTCTCATCGATCATTCGCAAGATGTCGAACTCTGACGCCGACTCTCTCATACCGGAAGTCACTAGCTTCCGGAAGAAGCTGGACGAGCAGGGCAAGACCTCGTTCGACTCCATAGGCAGGTTCGGGAACGCCGTGCGGAACAAGCTCATCGACGTCGAGGAGCTGTGGCGCATTTCGCAGGACGTCGAGGAGGAATACCGGACCGTACCCGTTGTGAAGATAATCGGCAAGGATGCTAGGGAGATACAGCTGGATACTTCGGAGATAGACCTGGCGATAACATCCCCTCCGTACGCCAGCGCCGTACATTATGTCAGCGTTCACAAGCTGGAGATGCACTGGCTCGGCCTACTTGGTGACATGGCCAAGCTGGACGGACAGATCGTCGGGACTTCAAGAGCATACGCGGACGTGTACGGCCCATGGAAGCCGAAGACCGACATACCAGAGCTTCGGCAGGTGCTTGGCGGGCTCATCGAGAAGGAGAAGAAGAGCGCCTACATCGTGTACAAGTACTTCGAAGATATGAGACGGAACTTCGCCGAGATGAACCGGGTGCTCAAGCGCAGCGGTAGGTACTGCATGGTCGCAGGTGAGAACACGTTCAGGAAGGTGAAGATCCCGACATATGCGATCCTCGCTAGGATAGCCCTGAGGTCCGGCTTCGAGGTGAAGGCGGTTTACGCATACGACGTGATCAACAGGCATCTAGACATCCCGAGATGGAACAACAGCCGTATCGAGAGGGACCACATACTGGTGTTCCGGAGGAAGAAGGCACCCGCGCATGACACCCTATAGGGTTCCGTGGTGGAGTTACATTTAACTCGGTGGTCCGAGATTATGGCATCGCATCGGGGATGGGATATCGATGAACGAGGAAGTACCGCTTGAACTGAGGCTTTCGCGGATGACCGCCCAGAGCCTTAGGAACCTGTGCGAGACCCAGGACATCGAAGGCTATTCTGGCCTTCTCAAGGACGACCTCGTCCTGCATCTCCTGGACTTGGCGGACGCGCGGGCCGTGGAGGAGTTCTGCACGCTGCAGGAGGACATCTACTTCGTCGAGAACATGGCCAAGGCCATAAAGTGGTCCGCGAGCAAGAGCATAGTCCAGCTCGCTCCTGAGTGCGACGATACGATGGTGAACGCCACCTTCACACTAAGGCGGTCCGACGGCTACGAGGTCTACAAGATCAGATTCGTGAACCAGACGACGGAGGATGTCGCCACATCGTGCGAGTGCCTCGAGTGCAGGGAGAAGGGGTACTTCTGCCCTCATCAGATGGCCGTTTTGGTGAAGTGCGTCGGCCAGGGCGTCTTCGACCTGGGTGAGTGGACCGGCCCGATGACTCGCGAGGCGGAAGACCTGATCGTGGCGAACGTCCTCAGGAAGCGACGCAAGGCCTGAACGCACGGTTCCGCCGCTCGCTGGTCAAGAAGTTTTATCTACGCCGACCCGTTCTTGGAGGAAGTCATGCCCCAATATGATTGGAGGGAGAGCGAGTCCAAGTGGCAGGCCAAGTGGAAGGAGTGGGAGATATACCGGTTCGACCCCTCCTCCGACCGGGAGATATTCAGCATAGACAATCCTCCCAGGTTCGCCTCCGGCAGCCTCCATCTGGGCCATGCATATGGGTACACGGCCATCGATTTCGCTGCGCGCTACAAACGGATCAGGGGGTACAACGTATTCTTCCCCCTGTGTTTCGACGTGAACGGGATACCTGTCGAGGTGCGGGTGGAAAAGGCCAAGGGCATCAAGGCATCTGACGTGCCCAGGCAGGATTTCATCAGGATGTGCCACGAATTCGCCGAGAACTACATCGGCGAGATGACCAGGCAGTTCGAGATGCTCGGTGAGAGCATGGACCCGAGCATATACTATCAGACCGACGCCGAATACTACAGAAGGCTCACGCAGGTCTCGTTCGTAAGGATGTACGAGAAGGGATTGGTGTACAAAGGACATTTCCCGGTGAACTGGTGCACCAGGTGCGGGACCGCGCTGGCGGACGCCGAGGTGGATTACGAACACAGGGTGACCAAACTGAACCACATCTGGTTCAGGGACGCGGAGACCGGCGAGGCGGTCCCCATAGCTACGACCCGTCCGGAGCTTCTGTGCACGTGCCTGCTCGTCGCCGTCCACCCAGATGACCAGGCGAAGTCATCCCTGGTTGGCAGAGAGCTAGTTACACCTGTGTTCGACCGTAGGGTGAAGGTCGTGTCCGACCCCAAGGTGGACCCTGACTTCGGCACGGGCACCGTGATGATATGTTCGATCGGCGACAAGGACGATCTCGAGTGGGTCATGAAGTACGGCCTGCCGCTCGAGAAGGGGATCGATGAGTCTGGCCGGATGACCTCGGCGGCGGGCGAGTTCGAGGGGATGACCGTGGCGGACGCCAGGGACCGTATCATGGAGAACATGAAAACGGCTGGCTTGCTGACGAAGCAGGAGGACATCGATCAGAACGTGGGGACGTGCTGGAGGTGTAATACTCCGATCGAGTTCCTGAAGGTCCCGCAGTGGTTCATCAAGACGATCGAGTTCAAGGACCGCGTCCGCAAGATGGTCGACGAGATCGACTGGCACCCTGAGTTCATGAAGATACGGATCCGGAATTGGATCGACTCACTCGCATGGGATTGGGTCGTGTCACGGCAGCGTTACTTCGCGACGGCTATACCTCTCTGGGAGTGCGCGGATTGCGGGAGCGTCCTGATCGCGGAGGAGAGCGAGTGCTATGTCGACCCTACGGCGACCCCCGCTCGACTGGACAAGTGCGGGACGTGTGGGGGTAGGTATGTCGGTTCGACTGACGTGTTCGACACATGGATGGACTCAAGCATATCCCCGTTGTACAACTCGTTCTGGGACAGGGACCCTGAGATGTTCGCGAGGCTCTATCCGATGACGCTCAGGTCACAGAGTCATGACATCATCCGCACGTGGGCGTTCTACACGATACTCCGCGAGATGCTCCTTGTCGATGAGAAGCCGTGGAAGGATGTGATGATTCACGGGTTCATCATGGCCCCTGACGGGCGCCCGATGCACACATCCGCGGGCAACGTCATCGACCCCATGCCTCTTCTGGAGAAATACGGCGGGGATGCGATGAGGTACTACGCGTCGACCTGCTCACTCGGCATGGACCACGCGTTCAAGGAACAGGAACTCGTCAGGGGGAACCGTCTGGCGGTGAAGGTGTGGAATGTCATGCGGATGGTCGGCTCAGCATGCGACTCGAAACCCGAGCGACCTCCGAACGTGCACCCGATCGACTCGTGGGTCCTGAGCATGTTCGGAAACCTCGTTCGCGATGTTGAGGCCAGGAACGACGAGTATCAGTTCGATCGGTCCATGGCGCTCATCCAGGGATTCCTGTGGCACGAGTTCGCCGATCATTACGTCGAGCTCGTCAAGCACAGGGCGTACTCCGAGAGGGACGAAGGAGCCAGATACGCCCTCTACACGGTCGGTCTCGGGCTGCTCAAGATGGTCTCGGTCTTCCTTCCGCACGTCGCCGAGGACGCGTACCAGCTATCGTTCAAGAAGTTCGAGGAACCGGTTAGCATCCATGTGTCGGAGTGGCCGGAGGCTCCGGAGGCAGACGAGAATGCAGAGCGCAACGGTGGCAGTGTCAAGGCGATAGTTGCGGCGATTCGGTCGTGGAAATCCTCCAATGGAATATCGCTCAACTCGGAGATCACGAGGGTCGAGATCGTCGGGGAGTCCGCATCAGAGGTCATGGCTGGGTCGGAGGAGGATGTCAGGGCTACGGTCAAGGCGGGCGAGCTCGAGGTGAGGGCAGAGGTACCGCTGAAGGAGGTCGTCGTCAAATTCAGGCCTGTCCACAGTCACCTGGGCCCCGCGTTCAGATCGGACGCGAAGGAGATATCCGACCTGCTAGCGTCGGCCGACCCATCAGAGGTCGAGATCAGAGACGGCGTCATCGAGATCGGGCTCGCGGACGGTCGCAGGGTCGAGCTCCAGCCCGAGCACTATACGCTGGAGAAGCGGCTCGAATCCGACAAGGGCGAGCTTGAGAGCATACCAGTCGACGGAATGTCCGTGCTCGTTTATCTGTAGAGTCCGGTCATTCGAGACACATGCTAGACAGGTTATAATACTGCGATGTTGATGCCATTCTAGACATGGACCAGAAGGACGCTGTCATCTCCGCCCTAAGGACCGTTATCGACCCGCACACCGGGACGAGCGTCTATGATATGGGGCTCATATCCGAGCTGGAGGTCGAGGGCGAATCTGTGAGATTGACTTTCATACCCACGAGCCCGTTCTGCCCTGTCGGGGTGGAACTAGCGAAATCCATACGCGAGGCCGTGCTTATGGTCGAGGGCACCAAAGACTGCCGTGTCAAGGTTGCCGGCCACATAAAAGCAGAGGAGATAAACCGCGCGGTCAACGCCTAGTCTTGTCTCTTGCGAGGCGGATGTCCACCATCTTGTTGTTCACCCTGAGCCTGGGCAGGTCCTTCATCGCACGGAACGCGACGCTCATGTGGATCTCCAGCCTCGTCGACTCCTCACCTATGTCTATCCTGCCCACGAGGGTCTCTCTGATGCCTGACTTCCTCTCCATGAAACGCAGCAGCCCAGCCATGTCTATCCCGTCGTTCTTCCCGAGGTTCAGTTCGAACATGACCATTCCGAAATGATCTGCGAACTCGTCGAAATCCAGCTGTCTCCTGACAGTATCCCTTCCCCTGGACTCTGGGACGTCATCCTCCTCGATGTGCGTCCTGCCAAAGCCCTCGATCGCCTTCACGAGGTGCTGCTCCTCCTTCGCCACGAATGTGATTGCCCGCCCCTCCTTGCCCGCACGGGCGGTGCGGCCTATCCTGTGCACGTAGTCCTCGGGGTTCTCTGGAATGTCGTAGTTCACGACGTGTGTCACATCATCGATGTCAAGGCCCCTGGCGGCCACGTCAGTGGCGATCAATACGTTCACTTTCGCGGAACGGAACCCGTTCATGACCCTGTCCCTCGCCGCCTGGGTGAGGTCGCCATGGATGCCTTCCGCCTTGTATCCGTAGCCTTTTAGCTTCCCTGACAGGATGTCCACCATCCTCTTGGTGGAGCAGAACACCATCGCCCTGGTGGGCTTCTCGCTGTCCATGATCCTGCACAGTGCCCAGAGCTTGTTCCTCCTGCCCACGTTGATGTACACCTGCTCTGTCTTGGGCACGGTGAGCGTGTCCGGGCTCAATATGATCTCGCGCGGGCTCCGCATGTACCGCCTGGCCAGGTCCTTGATCTGCTCCGGCAGGGTCGCGGAGAACAGCATGGTCTGCCTTTCCTTAGGAACCCTCCGCAGGATCCACTCGATGTCGTCTATGAATCCCATGTCCAACATCCTGTCCGCTTCGTCCAGGACCAGGTGATTCACATTATCGAAGGAGAGTTCGCCCCTTCTCATCAGGTCCATGACCCTCCCTGGTGTGCCTACAACACAGTCGACGCCCTTCTTGAGCTTGTTTATCTGTATGTTTATCGACTGGCCACCGTATATCGCCGTCGCGATGTGCCCTGTGAACTTCGCCATGTCCTGGAAATCCCCGGCCACCTGAACTGCCAGCTCACGTGTGGGGACGAGTATCAGGCACTGGATCTTCCCGAGCTTCCGTATCCTGCTTATGATCGGTATGGCGAAGGCACCCGTCTTGCCGGTTCCAGTCTGGGCCTGGGCCATGAGGTCCGTACCTTCGCTCGCGAGAGGTATTCCCTGCTCCTGCACAGGGGTGGGTTCCTCCCATCCCAATTCTGATATCGCTTTTAGAATCCCCGGGTCTTTCACTATGTTAATGAACTGCATTTGTCTCAATCTTCCGTCTTAACACGCTTTTCACGAGTTAATCCCTTGTAGTATTTTAATCCATGTGATGCTATCCTGGTTTGCAGAAGCGTGCGGGAGCGGGAGCGTCAAATGGTCAGCAGGATCGCGGTTGCCAGAGAGGCCTGGCAGAGGCTGTATTCCAATAGGGGGCTGCAGTACGGCGGCTCGGGCGAGGTCACTAAGCTGAGGCATCTGCTCAGGAAGGATTCCTTAGTCCTGGATGCAGGATGCGGCGACGGCAAGATGACGGAAGCGTTGGCCCGCTTGAGTGATGTCGTGGGCTGCGATTTCTCGCGAGAAGCTCTCCTGAAGCTGCGCGGTCAGAGGGGCGGGGATATTGATGTGAATCTGGTAGAATGTGATATCACACACCTTCCTTTTTCTGAAGAAAAGTTCGACCTCGTCTCGTGCGTGCACACGCTCTCGCACCTCCACAACGAGGAACGGATACGGGCGGCCGAACTGATATCGCGCGTCGTCAAGCCGGGCGGCCACGTGTTCGTCGAAGTCTTCGGTCGGGGGGACCTGCGCTTCGGGGAGGGCGAGGAGGTGGAGGCCTTCTCCTTCAAGAGAGGTGACGGCATCACCACCCACTATTTCCAGGAAGGGGAGGTGCACTCCCTCTTTCGGAGTCTCCAGCTCGTCTCGGAACTGGATTCGCTGAAGCGCGTGACCTACGGGACTGTCGCTGGCAAACGAGATGTCCTGCGAGTCCTCATGCGAAAAGAATGAACAGGTTCAGCGTTCGTCCTTGGCTCCGTACTCCTCGACGCTGACGATATCCTTTGCTGGTTTGCGGCTGCCCGATCGGATGACTGTCGCTGCGAGGTCTAGCTTCTTCCTCGGGTAGCCGACAGCCAGCATCGCGACGACCGTGAGGTGGTCCGGGATCTTCAGCAGATTCCTGATCATGTCCTCGTCGAAACTGCCTATCCAGCAGGTGCCCAGTCCTTCACTCGTCGCTGTCAGTACCATGTTCTGCAGTGCGATGGTGGTGTCTATCGCGAACCACTTGGGGGACGACTTCCTGTCGCCGCAGCCCACTATCACCACTGGTGATTCCTTAAGGAACTTCGCATACCGGGCCTTCGACATCTCCTCTCGCTTCCCAGTATCGTGGACGATTATGAAATGCCAGGGTTGAAGGTTCATGGCCGAAGGTGCTAACCTCCCAGACTCGATGACCCTGTCCAGCTTCTCTTTCGGGACTGGGGTCGACGAGTACGCTCTTACTGATTTCCTCGTTTCCACGGCATCAAACACTTCCACTCCAACTCCTCCTTTACATCTCAATCAGGTTGCCGGTATATATGCCTCGGGGGATGGACGCCCGCGAGTGCCCCGCGGAGCGTTACCTCAGGCGTACATGCGGCTAGGATGCGGTACCGGGCAACGGCAGGACCGAGGGATGTACAAGGGAAACCTTATGTATCGCTTAGAATTCCTATGCATAGGGGGGGCCGAAGCGAAACGCAACTTCACCGGAATCAGATGCACGAAATGCGGGAGAGCGACCCCCGTCAACTCTCACTCACCTGTCTGTGCCAAGTGCGGAGGGAGGCTCGAGGTCTCGATGGACTTGGAGAGAGTGGGTGAGGTCGTATCGCGAACGCTTCTCAGGAGTTCTAGGCAGAGAGGGATGTGGAAGTACCGGGACCTGCTGCCCGTGATGAACCAGAAGAGCATACTCTCCCTCGGCGAGGGAAACACCAACCTTCTCAGGTCCGAGTCGCTCGCCCAGATATTGGGGATGAGGAGGCTGTTCATCAAGGATGAGACCACCAATCCCTCGGGGTCTTTTCTGGACAGAGGGATGGCGGTCGAGATATCCAGAGCTCGAGCCATCGACTGTCGGGCAGCTTCGTGCGCATGGTCCGGGAACCTCGCGTCGAGCATGGCCGCGTATTGCGCCAGGGGTGGTTTACGCTCAAGGGCGTATCTCCCAGGTGAGATCGACCTCGGAAAGCTCTACCAGATAGTCGCATATGGCGCGGAGATAGTGCCCAGCTTCGACAAGGAGACCGCGCTTGCAGGCCTCGACGATTCGGAGGACGAGTACTACCCCGTGACTGGACGCAACCCGTTCTTCCTGGAAGGTATAAAGACAACGGCGGTCGAGGTCGCCGACCAGCTTGATTGGATTGCTCCGGACTGGATCGTCCTCCCGGTGGGGAACGGCGTCCATCTGTCTATGTTGAGCAAAGGGCTCAATGAGATACATCAACTGGGGCTAGTCGACTCCGTCGGCACCAGGTTTCTCGCCGTTCAGGTCGAAGGTTGCTCGCCCATTGTGGACGCCGTCAAGGGAGTGTCGACACGGAAGAAGCAGGTCTCATGCTCGTTTGCCCGGGACATCGCCGTGGACAATCCGAGCATGGCCGAAGAGGCCGTCATGGCGATAAGGGCGACAGGAGGAGATGCCGTCGCGGTCACCGAGAAGGAGCTACTGGACTCCGTGAAACTGTTGGCCAGGAACGAGGGCATATTCGCGGAGCCAGCTTCTGCGTCCACGATTGCGGGCTTGCGGAGGTTGGTGGGTTCCGGCGTCGTGGATCGCTCCGACACGGTTGTCACTCTGATAACCGGGATCGGACTGAAAGACCCCGTCATGGCGCGGAAGATTGCGACAAAGAACCGCGTCGCGCGTAACATGATATCCAAGTTCGATGGTCAGCCCTTGAGAAGACGCATCGGCGAGTCGAAGGTGGCGATGCTCGTCATTCTGTCTGAGGGAGCCGACTACGCTTACAGCATGAGGAAGAAGCTGGGCGATGAATGGGGCAGGAAGATGAGCCTCGTGAGCGTGTACCAACACCTGAATGAGCTACAAGGGCTCGGCCTCATCGCAGTTGAGAAGCACGAAAGGTCGCCGGAACGCAGAATGCGGGTCTACTACTCCCTGACCGATAACGGGCTGGAGTTCCTGAATAACCAGCAGACAGGATGATATGTCCTGGTTGCTGGTCGGAGGAAACCTCGACCGCCCCGGAAAGTGAACGGAGTCATTCGCCCTCTAAATGACCGATGGAGAACACGTGCGATCTCGCGCGTCGCTCGTCCGAGGTGTATGGACATGCGATCTGGCACGCGGTGCACATGACGTGGCTTCTTTTCGTCAGCTGCGGCTGGTAAGTTTCGAGCAGCCCTGGTTGTACATTCTTCCTAAGTGTCTGAGGGCTCCTTCCGATTAGGCACTTCCTGTCATCCACGACGTATGGTTTCAGCGCATCGGCTGGACACGCGCTTATGCAACTGGTGCACGTGCGACACAGATCACGCGTGAACGGCTTGCTAGGTGTCAGCGGAGCATCGGTGAGAAGCATGGATATCCTCAGCCAAGGACCGTACTCCGGGGAGATCACAAGCGAGCTCTTCCCGAATCCGCCTATCCCTGCGAGCTGAGCGATCCTCTTGAAGGACATCAGCGCGTTCCGCTCGCTCGGAAAAACGCAGTCATATCCATTCTCTCTGAGCACCGATGCGGCGCGCTTCCTGATGTGGATTAGAGGGAGGTATCCTGGGTACTCGTAGTCTTCTCCCCTTGTATGTACTGCTACCTCGTGGGCGTCGTCGCTGGACGCTATGCCGAAGACTACGATACTCCGCGCACCTGGCATTATGGCCGTCGGCTTCCTCGAGTAGCGGTCCATACCCCATCTGATCTTCACCCTTGGGAGGTTATCGACTTCTGCTGCCGATGCGACTCCGTATGCGACAGCTCCTTCACTGATGCAGGTTTCCCTCAACAGGCGTTCTGGCAAATCTCCGCTACCAGCCATTTGATCCTCTCACGCGGCGCCTCGCCGGCGACCCTGTACGCAGTCTTACATCATTTCTCTTTCTTTCCAGACGAAGCGTGTGGCTCTAGCCAAGGGCCGATCGTAGCAGATGATTTCATTAGCAGAGCCGTTTTCAGTCAACATTTAAGTACGAAGCGATGTATGGATGCGTAATCGGAGACATGCCATTGGCGAGGCGGAGCGGGAAATTCAAGAAACGCGGTAGGAATGATTATCGGAAACGCCCTCCGACCAGCTGCGAAAGGACACCTATGTTGAACCTCAACAGGGTGACGACCTTCAGATACGACATCAGGGAGATAATGAGCCATCACGAGGTTGACGAGGCCGTCGCATCCACTTTGATTGCGAGCGTGATAGCCAAGGCCTCGAGGATTTCCATCGTCTCCGCGATATCCTACGTCCGCGAACAGGAGAAGGCTGAGGCAATCAAGACGGAGGTTTCGGCAGAGATCTGCGACCTCCTTGACCGGTGGGCCCGATACCGATAGACCGCCTGACGCCTGCTCGGCCGACCGCATCAAATCGTTCCGTTATGAAACTCAAGTTGTTGGAGCGGCGAACCGGCAGACCCCTCTACCCCGTTCTTGATTCGTGCGGAGAATCCACCTAGAAATGACACCACTCGGAATTCTTATATCCCTGATAGGATTGTTGAGTGCTCTATCCCCTGTTTGAGACGAGCCTGAGAACCGAGACCTGGAGTTGCTGGACATGATATTCGAGAGACTAGCTGGGGTGGTCGTTCGTCATTACTTGAAGATACTTGCTATATGGATGGTCATTCTCTTTTACGCTGTCCCCGCGGTCCTGAAGATCGACGATGTCCTGGTCTACCAGGAATCCGAGATGGTCGAGGGCGATGTCGAGTCTCTGATAGCCCAGACCATTATAGACGAGCAGTTCCCCACATCTCTCGCAAACAGCACTATCATGATTGTGGCCGTCGGGCCCGATATGACGTCCGAGCAGGCGAGGGATTTCTGTTTTGGAGTCGAAGACAGAGCTTCAGGTACAGATGCGCTCTCCTACCTGTCCGGCATTTCTTCCGTGTACTCGGTCTACAGAGATGTGACGACCGGCGCGGTCCTCGAGATGGGCCCCATGATACATGAAACGGAGTACCTGGCCAACTCTACTGCGTTTCTCTTCTATGGCGTGCCGTCGATTCACATGGGCAACTGGATCTACCTCACGAACGAGTCCTCGACCGTATCTGAGAGAGATGCGGAAGCCTACTCCTTGACTCAGGGAGAGCTGGATGTTCTCATGTCGACAGCGGATGCTTCTACGGCTGGGGCCACGTATCTGTTCTACTCCTTGTTCGCCGACGCATGGAACTCCACCTCGGGCAACGCCACCCTGACCGCGAACCCGCAGGCGAGGGCGGAACATGCGATCCTGACGGCAGCACCGATGTTCATCAACGGCCTTCCGTACCCAGACGACCAGAAGGCGGTGATGTACGCCGTTGTCGAACGGTTCAATCTCACGACATTCTCCAATGAGACGTTGGTGCACGCGTTCACCTTGGCGACGGTCGCCTCGTTCGCAGGGATTGAGGACATGACCTTTCTAGAGGAAGTGTACTCGCTCGGTCCGGATTACACGCTCGTAGAGAGCGCGAACCTGGCCGACGAGATCGTCAGGACGAGGACCCTTCCAGAATACCCGATAGGACTCCCAGAGGAGTATCTCGTCAGCTTCATCAGCCCTGATAACAGCGCCATGCTCATGGTTTTGAGTTTCTCGAAGGACTCAGGTTTCGCTATCGGCGACGTCAAACCGATAGTCGACAACGTCGAGGCGCTTAGAGTCATCGTCGCCGACGCTGAGACCGCGTACCTGTCTGATTCGTACGACCTCTTCGTAACAGGGGACGCGGCTATCACCGCCGACATGGAATCCTCAATGGGCCACGACATGATGCTCATCGAACCGATCACGATCATTCTGATAATCGTCCTCATGGGCTTCTTCTTCAGGTCCGTCGTAGCCCAGTTCCTTCCGCTCGGAAGCGTGATGGTCGCCCTTGGCGTCAGCCAGGCGGTCGTGTTCCTGGTCGGTTCGCTGGTGGCCGACATCCACTACACCGTCGTCACGATGCTGTTCAGCATCCTGATGGGTGTGGGAACGGATTATGCGATCTTCATCGTGGCACGGTACCGTGAGGAGCGTGTCAAGGGGATGTCGAAGGAGGATGCCGTCCGAACCTCCGTCACCTGGGCTGGAGAGAGCATAACGACAAGCGGCGCCACCGTTATGATATCCTTCCTGGTGTTGGGAATCGCCGAATTCTCGATGATACGCACCATGGGTCTCGTGATCGGAATGGCGGTTGGCGTCTCGATATTGGTCGCTCTCACACTCGTTCCTTCCCTTCTGATGATATTCGGGAACCGCATATTCTGGCCAACGACCAATGAGCGCTGGAAGAAGTTCGCGAGCGACGTTATGGTTAAGAAGATGAGAGGAGAGCACGGCTACTTCTACAAGGCCGCGGACTTCTCCATAAGGCACGCAAAGGCGGTGGTCGTGGTCGCGCTGCTCGTCTCGGTACCGACGACCTACGTGTTCATCAGCGCAGAGACCAGCTTCGATTTCATCGAGGGTATGGGCTCCGGTTCAGAGAGTAACGAAGGCGTCATCGCCATGGCCGACGCCTTCGGCGCTGGCAGGATTATGCCGACCCAGATCGTCGTCAGGATGCCCGATGCGATATATGCGGATGGCAACTTCAGCACAGACGCCCTCGACGCGATAGGAGGCTTGGAGGCCGCGATCACTTCGCTCGACAACATCAAGCAGGTCGTCGGTCCTACAAACCCGAACGGTGCCCCCATAGACTACAGGAACCTGA
>JAEHCN010000107.1 GCA_020696395.1 Thermoplasmata archaeon
TCGACCTTGTAGAACTCGTCCGGCTTGCCCCTCGGGAAGGCGTCGTAGAACTTGATGTTCTGACCGACGGTTATGCCGAGGGTCTTGAGACCCTCCTTGCGTGCGCCGTCGAATATCTGAAGTGAGGTGTGAGAACAGGCGGTAGCGATGGTCAGGTCGTCCTTGTCGTAGGAGTCTATGATTCCATCGATCCGCTCTTTAGGAACCATTAACCGCAGAATCCGACCCTCTGATATAAAAGTTGGCATACAGATCGTTCGTTCGGGGACCGCCGGCAGTCGCTCACGCTGACCGATGCAGCGATTTCGGTCTTGAAATGAGACATGAATGTCCGAATCAGTGCCCATTTTACATATGTGATGTTCCTATAGATGTCCAGGCACAGCTGCTTTGGGCCACTGAGATTCTATGAGAGGTCAATCCGTAAAGGGCGAGAAGAACGGCGTCGGGCGCGGACGACGGCTGCTCAGAGGAGTCAGTGCGAACGTGGTCGTGCTCGGGGTCGTCAGCCTCCTGACAGACCTGAGCACGGAGATGATCATACCCATCCTCCCGATATTCCTCGTGTCCCTCGGAGCCACGGGACTTATCATCGGGTTGATCGAGGGTGCTGCGGAGACGACGGCTTCGCTGTTGAAGGTCGTCTCGGGGTGGTACTCGGACAGGGTGCGGCGGAGGAAGCCGTTCATACTCGGAGGGTACGGCTCGAGCGCGCTCGCCAAGCCCCTGCTTATCCTGGCCACGTCCCCGTGGCATGTTCTCGGCATAAGGGTGACGGAGCGCATCGGAAAGGGCGTCCGGAGCGCACCTAGGGACGCTCTCATCGCAGATTCCACCGAGGCTCGGTCGATGGGCATCGCGTACGGCTTCCACAAATCGATGGACTCCTTGGGGGCGCTGCTGGGCGTCATCGCGCTGATAGCGCTGGTGTTCGCCATCGGCGCCAGCTTGGATGCAGGTCTGACGGCGGAGGACTACAAGGTGGTCTTCGCGGTCGCGGCCGTGCCAGCGCTTCTCGCTGTCGTAGTGATCGCACTGTTCGTGAGGGATGTTAGAGGGAAGGCGGAGGCGCCGAAGACATCGTTCGTGTCCGGGATGAGAGACCTCGGAAGGCCGTTCCGACTCCTGATGGTGGTCGTGATGGTGTTCTACATCGCTGAGATCAACGTGGCGTTCTTCATACTCAAGGGTCTGGACGACGGCCTCTCGGATCTGGAGGTCATACTCCTCTACGCGCTGTTCAACCTCACATTCTTCCTGATGCCGATCACATTCGGAAGGATATCGGACCGCATCGGCAGGAAGCCCGTGATAGCCGTGTCGTTCGTGCTGTACGCTGCGACCTGCCTGATCATGGCGGGCGCGGGCCCGTGGTGGATGCTCGTGCTAGGCTTCGGGATGATGGGCATCTACAAGGCCGCTTCAGAAGGGGTCTTCAAGGCGTATGTGGTCGATGTCGTCCCTGAAGAACTGCGCGGGTCCGCTCTCGGAGCGTTCCACACCGGGGTCGGATTCGTCATGTTACCGGGGGGCGTCATTGCAGGGCTGCTCTGGGACCAGTTCGGCCCCGCCCCTATGTTCCTATACGGAGCCGTCGTCGCGGTCGCCTCGATGGTCCTGCTGCTGCTGATGGCTCCGCCGGACATAGCGCATATCAGCTCTGAGCGCCCCCAGTGATCCGTGTGCGTCCTCCTTCTATTTCATGCCTGTCAAATAGATACATGAATGACCGAACAGATGGGGGCGCGACGGAAAGGGGCGAGCGATTGCATATATCGAAGAATTTCGCGTACGGTCTGATGGTCCTCGCCGCACTCACGTGGAGCACATCCGGGACACTGACCGTGCTCGCGATAGGGGAGGGGGCGACGGCGAACATAATCGCCTTGTACACCGAGATTTTCAGTGCGCTCCTGTTCTTGTTCGTGGTGCTGGCTTTCGACCGACCCTCGCTCAGGATGAGAAGAGCGGACCTACTGCCGTTCTTCGTATTCAGCACCATCACGGGGGCGTTCTTCTCCCTCGCATGGTATCACTGCATAGACCTGACCTCGGTGACGACCGCTGTGATACTCCTGTGCTCCTACCCGAGCATAGTCACGGTCGCGGCCATATTCATGCACGGTGAGAGACTGACGCTGGGGAAGGCCGTCGCACTTCCACTGACTTTCGTTGGTTGCGTGCTCGTCTCCGGCGCGTATGACCCGGATATGATCGAGGTGAACGCGGTCGGGGTAGGGCTCGGCATATTCACCGCGTTCGGCGCGGCGACGTACTACCTATGGGGCAAGAAGTTCCTGAAGCATTACTCTGCCAACACGGTCGCCCTCTACTTCTCGGCCATGATGATCCCGACGCTGATCATCATCACAGACCCAAGGGAGTCTTTGCTGCCGTCGCTCTCGGCCAGCGCGTGGTCCCTAGTATTCCTGCTGGGCCTGATACCGTGCACCATCGGGTTCTTCATGTCCATGGTGGCGCTTAAGCGCATCGAGGCGAGCAAAGCGAGCATAATGGCGAGCCTCGAGCCCGTGATGGCGGTCGCACTGGCCGTCATCATCATCGCAGAGATCGTCGAGGGGCTGCAGTATGTCGGGGTGGCGCTCACCATCGCAGGTGTGGTCACCCTCCGCGTAGTCAGGCACAAGGACGAAGATACCCCAATCGAGGAGCTGGCGAGGACCTAGAGGCAGAAGAGCAAACGGGAAATACGCAGCTAGTCATCATGATATCGAGAGTCTAATGATTGTCGCACGCGTTCCCAGCGGAATTCCAGGCTTGGACACCGTGCTGCAGGGCGGGATACCGACCAACTCGACCCTGGCCCTCAGGACGGAGGCTTCCAACTACGCCGAGGCCTTCCAACAGCAGTTCATCATGGAAGGGCTCAAGCAGGGGCTCCCTGGGATATACTGCTGCCTCTCCCGGCCCGTGGCGAGCGTCATCAACGCGATGAAACATCAGGGATTCGAGGTGGTCGAGTACGTCGCCAACGACCAGCTGGTGTTCCTCGACTGCTACTCGATGCACAAACGCACGTCGCTCATGGGCGTGGAAAAGGACATCCAGGACAAAATCGTGAGCGTGATCGAGATGGACGACGACCAGATGCTCCAGGACGGTCTGGCGACGGCCGTCGAACGCATGCCGAACATAAGGGGATTGAGGGCGGTGTGCGAGAACGTACCCGGGGCGCTCACCGGCAGGACGGCCGTGGAGATGATGAGATGGGGCAGGAGGGCGTTCGGCGACCTGCGGGCGTTCCAGACGGTCGTGCTACACACATTCCCGATCGGCATCAGGGAGGAACTGTTCAGCCTCATGGCGCCGGACTTCGACGGAGTCATAGACCTGAAGATAGAGAGAGGTTCTGACCATGTCAGATACTTCCTCAGCATACAGAAGATGAGGATGACGGTTGTGCCACCGAAGATGCACGAGCTGGACATAAACAACGGCATCGTCACGCTGAAGACCATACAGAAGATAACCTGAGGGGTGTTCACCGCAGGTCGTTCAGCCAGCGCATCACGAGGTCCTCGTACTCCGACATGGAGATTGGCACGAAGTCGTCAGAGACATACGCCTCGATGGGCACGGAATAGTTCAGTTGCGTGCCGTTCCTGCGCACCCTGAATATCATGTCGTTCCCGTTCTCCTTGCAGTTGATCCTGAGCAGCGCGCCGTCCTTCAGCTCGTACTCCATCTCGAAGTGGCCGTCCACGGAGTCCATGCGGTGCGAGTCCGCCAGGAACTTCATGGATATGGCTCGCGCGCCATGCTTCCTTACGAGAACCTGGTTCAGGGTCGTCACGAGAATCATGTTGCGATCGATCGTAAACCCCGCCTCAG
>JAEHCN010000048.1 GCA_020696395.1 Thermoplasmata archaeon
ATCCTGCCGATCTTCGAGATACGCTTGCCCGTTATCCCTATGTCCGCTTTGTACCATGGGTTACCTGAGCCATCTATGACATAGCCGCCAAGTATGCCTGTGTCGAGCTTCATGTTCGCATCGGCCCGGTATTGACATCCGCCTATTTACCGTTGGCTAGACCCCTTTTCACCGAACAGGTACATAAGTGTCCCGGACCAGATCTTGGGGAAGAAGTAAGTCGATTTATGCGGCATCTTCAGACCAGCCTTGGCGACCGCCATGACCTGCTCCGCAGTGGGGGCTTTCACGAAGAAGCACATCGTGTACTCTCCGGATGACACCTTCGAGGCAGCGCTATCCAGCTCCTTCACGTACTCGATGTTCGTCTTCCTGTCCAGCATCTCAGTCGTGAAGCCGAGCATATCCTTGAGACACATCTCCTGCAGGACGTACACCGAGAGTTCGGCAAGCGGGTTCGGCTCGACGCCATCGTCCTCCAGCTCAGCCAGGACCGTTATCCTGGCGGAAGGGCACCAGACACCGAACGCGGTGGACGGCGCCTCATCGATGGCTGCCAGAAGTCTCTCAGGCGATTCGAAGTCAGTCACGCGGAACCTGTCTCTCAGGCGGTCCTTCAGCCGACCAAGGACTCCGTCCTCGACTCTGCCGACTAACCGGTGTGTCGGGTTGATCGTCAGGCCAGGGTTCTTGAAGCTGACCAGGGTGGCTAGGACGTAGTCGAAAGGGCGACTCCCCTGATTACTTTTCGTAGTGCCCCTCCGGTTCCGATACTCTAGGGCCGTCTCATACCGGTGGTGTCCGTCGGCGATCAGCATCGTCTGGGGAGCGAGCAGGCCGCACAGTCTCTGGACGGTGCTTTCATCCTCGATTCTCATCACCCGATGATGTACTCCCTGGTCATCTATGAACCTGAGCATCTCCTCCGACTTGCGGCATGCATCTATCGTCAGCTCGACATCGCCTGTCGGGTCGTCGTAGAGCATCAAGATCTGCTCGGTGTTCCCGTGGATGGCCTCCATCAAGGCCATCCGGTCCGCCTTGTGCTTAGGTATGGTGTTCTCGTGCGGCAGTATCTCGCCATCCGAGAACTCCTCGATATGGATCAGCGCGATCACGCCTGTCCGGACCCGGACAGTGCCGTCCTTTCCCTGGAAGGTCTGCTCGTACAGGTATAGGCACTTCTCGGGATCGACGGTCAGGACGGAGTCGTTCAGCCAGTGACGAAGCCGCTTGGCCGCGGTGGCATATGCGTCTCCCTCCTCGCCGAGGGTGATGTGCGTAATGTTCAGCCTGTCATCCTTCAGCTTACGCTCCATTCCTCTGTCTATGACATCATACGGCGGCGCGACGAACCTGCTCACCTCGTTCCCAAACCTGAGGTTGTTATAATGTGCGGCGTTGAACGGAGCTATCTGGACCACGTGATCCTCCCTGCCAAGGAGCCTCATCTACTACTCGTTTATAAAGGGTTAGGTCTGCACAGTGCCAGACGCCACATCGCACCGCGTCAACCTTCGAGGATCGGCACATAGCCGTACCACACGCCGTCGTCCTGCAGGTGCTCGAGGTTCTCCCGGAGGAGCTGCAAATGCTCTCTCTCCATCCTCTCGAGCTTCCCGAACACCTCCTTCAGCTCGCCAGACGAGGACTCTGCGTGTTGGGCGTAGAAGTTGATCGACCGCTGCTCGGTCTCTATTCCCAGCTTGATGGCTGATATGGCGTCCCTTGTCTCTATGGAGTCTTTCAGCATCCTGTGCGGGAATATCTTCTCGAGCCCCTTCTCGAGAATCTCTCTCGAAGACCCCGCAACAGCGCCTCCCAAAGTCTCGAGTTGTCTCGTCAGCAGCTCGGCGTGCTCTTCTTCGTCGTGCGCAAGCCCCTTCATGAGTGCCTTTGCCTTCGGGTCTTTCACCAGCTCGTGGAAGCGCATGTAGTATTCCTTCCCGAACCGCTCGAACTCTATGGCCGCAGCGAGGATGTCTCCGGCATCTGTCATCTCCAATCACCCACGTGTCTACCGCTCCGAACGGACAACGTTGTTAATTAATGGTTCCGATGAGATACGCTGCGAGGCTGCGCGGGAGGACGGCGTCTGACTGGCCGTAACGCTCAGTCCATCACGTTCTTATAATCGTCAAGCGTATAATGAAGCGAACCAGCTCTGGGGTCGACAACGCATCCATTCGATGGGGGGTTGACAGTCCAGACTTCTGAGGGTAGGTTGAATTGAGCCCAGAACACACTGATGATTCAACTAAGCCGTTGGACGCCTCCCGGGCGTCTGTCGACGAGATGTTCAGCCGTGAGATGTCGGCGGCAATGGACCTTGCCGTCCGAAGCGGTGATCTCAGGTCGGTTCTGGTCGAGATTGTTGAATCCGTAAGGCGTATCAGCCAGGCGGATGAAGTCTGGTTCGTCATCCATTCAGATGCGGTCTGGGGAGAGTCCTTGGATTTCGGGGACGACGATGGGCCTGTGAGGGTCGAGGGAGACGATTTTGACAGGGATTGGAGGACTCCTTCCTACATGATCTCGCCAGAGTGCTACTTCTCTCGGCCAGACATTTGGAGTATGCGAGGTTCTACAGGTTCTCCGAGCGATATGGCGTGGCTCGAGGGCGATTGGTTCAAGTTTCCTCTCTGGGACGAGACCAGAAGATCGACCGCATGCCTCGTGGTCGGCTGTACTTCCGACGGCCTGCTCCTCGACGAGACCGATGTCACACGTATCGGTTTGCTGGCGAAGGCAGCCTCCCTCGTCATCGCGAGAAAGCGGGAGCACGTGCATTTCGAGCGTCTATCGGACAGCATGAGACAGAGGACGTATCTGCTGGAGGATATCCTTACGATATCTTCGTCTCTCGTATCGGAGAGAAGCTTGGAGAACCTATGCGGGATGGTTCTCACATCCGTCTGCACGATGTTCGGATTCGAACGGGCCACGTTGGTCATTCACGATCAAGAGGCAGGAGTTTTCAGATGGAGGGCGCTGTTCGGCTATCCGGAGGAAGTCATGCAGCGCACTCTCGTGAGGACTATCCCCCCCGAGGCCGTCCTCGACGAGTTGGCACCTGAGCACAGAATCTCTCGATCGGCTTACCACGTACCTTTCGAGAAGATGCCCGAGGCTTCTAAGATGTACTTCGTGACGGATGCTACACTCGAATTCGCCTTAACCGCGGGACCGAGGCGTCCCGGCGAGCTTCGGGAGGGGGACACCCTGGCATTTGCGCTGCACGATTCAGGGGGAAGTATAGTGGGCGCCGTCTACCCATCCATCCCGAGGAACGGCCTACTTCCCGACAAGGAGTCGATTGAGACTATGGAGATATTCACATCGTTCGTCGAGGTCGCCATGGAGGAGGCCCGGCTCTCGGCGGAGAGGGAGAGCGCGCTGCGCCTAAGCAGCCAGAGGGCTGAGCAACTCTCCCGCATATTCGAGCTCATATCGGAGCTGATGTACGTCCGTGATCTGGACCACCTCCTCGAGGACGTTCTCAAAACCTTGGCACAACTGCTTGGGATTAAGCGTATGACGGTCGGCGTTCGTGACGAGGAACGCGGGACGTTCGTCGTGCAAGCGGTGCACGGTTACGAGAAGGCCAATGCCGAGGCGATAAAGCGTCTGGAGTTCCCGATCGAACGTGTGGACTTCATGCTTGATCCGTACTCGCACAAGATCACCTCGTCCCCCGTTAGGTGGAGGAAGAAGATTGGCCGAAGGACCTATTACGTGCCAACTGAAGGCTCAGATTTCGAAACATCGGACTCCGTCTATTATCCCGACATGGAGTCCATCAAGCGCCCGAGGAAGAGCAAGGATCACTGGCACGCGCTCGACTACATCGACACGTTCATCTTCAACAGGGAAGGTGTTGTGGTGGCATACCTGGAGATTCTGAAACCGAGGGACGACCGCGTACCCGACCAGGAGGCTATCGAGGTGATCGAGATATTCGCGAGTATTGCCGGCATCGCGATCGAGAACTCGAGGTTGTTTCAGGACCAGGTCGACGATCGACAGACCGCCGAATTCTACACCGACCTCCTTTCGCACGACATCAAGAACTTCCACCAGGCCATCACGGGATACCTCGATATCCTTCGCGCGCATCTCCCGCAGCAGGAGCAGCAGGCCATGGCCGACAAGATTGCCGATCAGGTGATGAACGTCAGCCGCCTGGCGAACGACGTGCGCACGCTCTCCCGGCTCACATGGGGCGGGGTCAGCCTCGCTAGGATGGATCTCGGGTCAGTGCTCATCGACTGCATGAATGGTGTGACGATGTACCACCTCTCGAGGAAGATAGAGCTCGAGCACGACCTTCAGCCCGGTCGATACTTCGTGAGTGCGGACGAGTTGCTCAGGGAGCTGTTCGTGAACATACTCACGAACGCCGTCAAGTACGACAGCCACGAGACGGTGAAGATCTCAGTCGCGGTCGAGCGGGAGACCGAAGGGACGAAGGGCTGGTTCGTCGTGTCGATATCGGACCATGGCCGCGGGATTCCTGATGAGTTCAAGGAGGACATATTCACTAGATTCTCGACCGCGCCGAAGAAGAAGGGCTCATCTGGACTAGGCCTTCATCTCGTTCAAACCCTCGCAAGACGATACGGCGGGAGTGTCTCGGTCGAAGACAGGGTCAAGGGAAGCACGGAGGAAGGGTCGGTTTTCCGTGTCAGACTCCCGGAGGACTGAAGCCGTTCTTCAGAAGGTCGCGGTCCCCCTCATCACTTCGACCACGGAGCCTCCAACTCTGACAGACTTAATCGAACCGCCCTTCGTGGTGCGCACTTCGATCTCTATCTTGCTCGGTCGTCCTATAGCGAACCCCTGCTCGTTGACCATCTTGTTCGAGGCTCCCACGTCTATCAATCCTTTGTTCACGAGATATGCGCCGAGGCAGCCGCTCGCGCTACCTGTGGCGGGGTCCTCTACCATACTTCCAGACACCAGAGAGAACGCTCTGGAGTGCGAGGTCGCCGCTTCGCTTACAGGGTCGAGTGCGGTCGCGTAGATGTCGACCACACCCTTCGGAAGCCCCTTCACCACCTTCGCGAAGGCCTGTTGGTTGACGGATATTCTCTCCACCGCTCTCCTGGTCCTTACCGGCGCGATCAGCCAGGGCAGTCCGGTCGACACCAGCTGCGGCGGGGCCGATGCCACGTCGAAATCGGAGAGTCGGAGTGAGAGGGCTTCGGCTAGGAGCGAGGTCTTTTTGAAGACGGGCCCGAAGACCGGTTTGCTCTGCACGGTCACGACTTTAGTCACGGAGCCGTCTCTGCTGAAGATCTCAACGGGCAGAATGCCTGCCTTGGCCTCCATCGTGGCCACCGTCTTGCCGTCTTTGAGTGGGATCTTGCCGTCTCTTGCCAGGACGAAGAAAGTCCCGATTGTCGGGTGTCCAGCGTAAGGTATCTCCGCATCCGGTGTGAATATCCTGACCCGTGCATCCGCCGATGAGCTCCGACTCGCAGGAAGAACGAAGGTCGACTCGGACAGGTTCATCTCCTTCGTCAGGACTTGCATATCTCTCGTCGTGAGGCCTCTCGCATCCGGGAACACTGCGAGAGGATTGCCCTGGAATGCCCTCTTAGCGAACACATCGACCCAAACGTAATCGCATCGCTTAATCGCCATCAGACCGTGATTTCGCTCTCTGCATTTAACAACATTGCATGGAGTCCTGCCGGCCGCCTCGTAGAGTAGATCGAGAGTCTCACGTGTCGATTCAAATTGGCCAGGATGCCTCCCGACAGCACGACGAGCCAGCGCTCGGAGTGCTGCCGTACACCGTGTAGGAGTCGGGATTGCGTGTGGTCCTTTCTCCGTAGGGACTTCCGAGGAGCGTGGTGACGACAATAAGAGTTATATACGCGCGGACGACCTATTGCCCTCAGCCAGTACGTCCCTCCCCCGGGCAGAGCTGGCCTAGATCGCTAGAAGGAGAGACTTCTATGGTCATGTTGGAAGAACTTTTGAAGAGAGGTATCGCAGCGCTGATTGCCGTGTCCATGTTGGCGGGTTTGCTGGTCGTCGTATCAGATGATGCGGCCGCTCTCCCCTCTGATGCGTGGATCACGGGAAAAGTGACCGATGGAGTGGACCCGGTTCCCAACTCCTACGTGAAGGTGATGATGTTCGTAGCAGATGGCCTGGACATCAACTACACATTCACTGACGTTAATGGAGACTACCTGGTCGGTGTGCCAGGAGGGTTCGATTACATGATGTTCGTCGCGAACGGTAGCTACTACATGAGCATGCAGCCAGTGACGGTCATGACCGGCGAGACCGTGGAGGTCGACTTCACGCTAGAGGAAATCACCGAACCGACCGACGTCACCATCATGGGCTTCGTGGAGGATGAATTCGGGACGGCCATCACGGAGGGTCATGTCCTGGGCATAGTCAACGATCCGATGGGTGGCGACACTCCGCACTATGCTAACATGACCACCCCTGCGGGTGACGGATACTTCGAGATTGATGTCATCGCGGGTCCTGCGGGCGGCGGAGCCGTCCTGATGGATTATCCTGGATACTCCATGATCGAGAATGATACGGAGGATCCACTGGTCGGTGGCGAGACTTACTGGTTCAACATCACGGTTGAGGCCGAAATCTCCGTAGACGATGCCATGTTCTACGGCCAGGTTACCGACTTCGGGACGGGGTTGCCCCTTCAGAATGTCATGGTCTCCGTTGAGATCTGGAACTCATACCTGATCGATGACTACACGAACCACACATTCACCGACTCGGACGGCAACTACGAGTTGAACGTCACCAACGGGTCCGCGAGGTTGGTATTCACGAAGGGCGGCTACTCGATGAAGATGTACGAAAACCTGGAAGTGCTCCCGAGCGACGCCCTGCAATACGACGAGGCGCTCGTCGCCACAACGTGCTTCGTCAAGGGAAATGTGACGGACCTGAAGTCCGGCGACCCACTCGTGTTCGCCAACGTATTCATGATGGATGGCGAGGGGAACTTCTCGAGCACCATCACAAACGATACCGGCTTCTTCGAGTTGAGATGCGTTGACGGCGACGATTTGCTGGTCGCGGCGCAGATGGAGGGATACTCCACCAATTGGATAGAAGTCAGCCTCGCTCCAGACGAGGTCTATTGGCACGATTTCGGCCTTTGGCCTGTTTCTTCATGGCTCGAGGGATACGTAACCGATGGCATCTCCGGCGACCCGGTTGGGAACGCATGGGTCCGAGCCAATTCGATGGAATATAACGATGGCGACAATACCGACGCCTTTGGGTACTACAACATCTCACTGGTTCAAGGAGATTACACAGTGAGCGTTGAAGCCCCTAACTACAGGAATAACGAATCCGATGTCAACATACCCGACGAGACGACGGTTGTTCACGATGTCGCACTCCTCCCGTGGGATCTTCCGGAGACGTGCAGGCTGTACGGCTGGGTGAACGACACCGGTTCTGGAACCGGGATTGACAGAGCTGAGATGAAGGTGCAGCTCGCTGACCAGTCCTACTACAACAGGACGGAGACGGATTCAGATGGGTACTACGAGATCTTCGTCCCGCCGGTGGCACTGATGTATGGTGCGACCGCGGATATGCACTACCCGGATTTCGGCGCGCTCGATGCTTCAATTGGGCCTGAAATAAGGATGGACATACTGCTCGACCCGGATGCATACGGCCCCAACGTCACCTATACCCAGAGTCCTGTAGAGAACGTCACATGGTTCAACCCGACCGTGATTGACGCCGAGATCGAGGAACCCAACCTTCGAGAGATGACACTCATGCAGTTCATGTTCTGGAAGGTTGAGGGGACCTGGGAGTACTACTATGTCATCGACATGGACTCGACGTCTTTCGACCCGTTCAACCCGTCTGAAGGCATCCCGTACACGATAACCGACGACAACTACACGATTCACGAGGAATGGAACGCGACTGTTCAGGCAGGCGGCTGGCTTAGCGACGGTGTTGACAGCCTCTACTTGATGGCCTACGAGCAATGGTGGGGCCCTGAGCCCTCCTACGCTCTGAGAGGCCTGTACACGAATAGCACGGACACGGATGTCGGCTGCACTGCGATCTTCGACTCCGACACTGGCGAGGTCGAGATGCTCTGGCTGGACACGAGTGGGGAGGCGGATTTGGATGCCGATCCGACGGCTACCTTCGATCCTGTCGTGATGGCCTACGCGTTCGATGTAGACGACTGGATGGAGAGAGACATGACCTACTGGGGCGCCGGCGCTGGTCATCAGCTGAACCTCGTCGACCTCTCACTGCAGCTTGACCGCAAGGTTCCCAGCGGGGACTACAAAACCTGGTTCCTCGGGAGCGACTTCGGCAGACAGGGTATCCCCGTAGACTTCGTCAACTTCACCGTTGACAACGACCCGCCGGTCGCCGACGCAGGAGAGGATTGGTCCTCGGTCGTGAATACGACCGCGACACTCAACGGGTCAGACTCGTCCGACAATGTGGGCATCGTAAGCTACGTCTGGGACTTCGTGGATGATGGAACTCCAGTGCAGTACACAGAGGCGATTGCTGAGCACGAGTTCACAGAGGCTGGCGTCTACGAGTTGAACCTGACGGTGACCGACGGAGCTGGCCACGAGAATGTGTCCTCGGTGACACTGACCGTGACCGAGGACGCACCCCCTGTGGCAGACCCGGGACTTGATGTGATTGTCGATGAGGATACTGTAGTCGTGTTCGATGGCAGTGCCTCGACGGACGACGTCGGGATCGAGAACTACACTTGGACGATAGTCGAGTTGTCGGTGGAGCTGTACGGCGTCTCCCCGGAGTTCACATTCGACACCCCTGATGTGTACACCGTGGAGCTGATCGTGAACGATACGATAGGCCAGCTATCGTCCCCGGGATCCATGACCGTCACCGTTGAGGATGTGACCGATCCGACTGCCATCGCCGGGCTGGACATGTCAGTGCCGTCCGACTCGCCAGTGACTCTAAATGGGTCGCTGTCCTCGGACAACGTCGGTGTCGTCATCTTCAACTGGACGTTTACGGATGACGGCTCTCAGGTTTCTCTCATCGGTGAGGCTGTAGATTACGTCTTCAGTAATGTCGGTGTCATCGTCGTGACACTCACCGTCGAGGATGCAGCAGGCAACAACGACACCGACGAGTTGACGGTGACTGTCCTTGACGCGACCGATCCAGTGGCTGATGCGGGACCTGACCAGATTGTTGAAGCGGGCGAAGAGGTGACCTTTGACGGGGTCGACTCCTCTGACAACGTTCTCGTCGTCAGCTGGACATGGACGTTCGAGGATGATGGCGACGACGTTACCCGCACGGGCGTATCCCCGACATACACCTTTGACAACTCAGGGGTCTTCGTCGTCACGCTGACCGTAGAGGATGCCGCAGGCAACTCGGACGATGACACTGTAACCATAAGGGTCAACTCACCGCCGGTCGCCGATGCAGGCGCTGATACCACGATCACGGTCGGCGCGACGGTGACATTCGACGGCGAGAGTTCCAGCGACGACTCTGGGGTCGAGAACTACACCTGGACTTTCGCATACGATGGCGCCGTCGAGACGTTGTACGGCGTAGCTCCGTCGTTCACCTTCGAGATCGCGGGCAACTATACGGTCACTCTGGTTGTAGAGGACGCATCCGGCCTAACGGACACGGATTCGGTCGTGGTCAATGTCGAAGAGGACGATGGCGTTGCGGAGGACAAGAGCTTCCTCGAGGAGTACTGGTGGCTGCTCGTGGCGATCGGGGCGATCGTCGCCGTAATGGCTGTCGTTGCTGCCTTGATGATGTCCAAGAAGGGCGCGGGCGGCATGCCGGGGTCGTCTCCGGAGGAGCCTGAAGACCTCCCGCCGCCTCCGGATGCTCCAGATGACGGGGAACTGTAGAGCCCTCGAGTCGGTCAGAAAACCCGAACAAACCCCTTATCCAGTTTCCATCGCATCAGCTCAGGCCTTTCGCTGCGCCAACCGGCCGTGCATGATCCCCGTCAGGTCATCGATCGTCAACGGTCGCTCATCGGTGGACGATTCCAGACCCATGCTCTTGAATATCCTAGCCACGGTCGGTAGCTGCAGGCCCGCCGATGTCAGTAGCGCCTCGTTGTACAACACGTCCTCCGGCGTCCCCTCGGCGATTATCCCGCCGTTCTTAACGATGCATATCCTGTCCGCGAGACGAGCCGCCATGTCGATGTCGTGAAGCGCAATCACCACGCTGATTCCATGCTCTGCCTTGAGCGACTCGAGCAGCAGCTCTATCTTCAGCGCGTTCGACGGGTCCAGGTCTCCCGTGGGTTCGTCCACGACGAGTATCTTCGGACTCATAGCCAGAACTCCGGCTATAGCCACCAGCCGTTTCTGCCCGCCGCTTAGGTTGTGTGGTATCTTCCCAGTGTCGGAGATGCCCACTACCCCGAGCGCCCACTCCGCACGTTCTTTTGCCTCTTCGACGCTGAGTCCAAGGTTGAGCGGCCCGAACATGACGTCGTCCATGACCGTCGGCGAGAACAGCTGAGAGTCCGCGTCCTGGAAGACCAGGCCGACCAACCTCCTCACCGAAGATAGGTTGTTCTTGTCAACATCCTTGCCGAAGACCTTGATTCTCCCGACATCGGGAACCATCAGACCGTTCAGGTGTTCGAGGAGGGTGGATTTGCCTGCGCCGTTGGGTCCGCACAGGGCGACGATCTCCTTGGGGTACACGCTGAAGCACATGTTGTGGATGCCCTCGGTCCCGTCGGGATATCGGTGTGTAACACAGTCCACGTGGATGATCGCATTCTCATCGCCGTGACATGTCAAGCCACGTTCGTTCGCCGGCACCTTACCACCACCCCGTCATCCCGGAATACCTCGAGACAAGTGCCAATGCTAGGAATACTGCGAAAGCGCCGACAACCGCGATCTCACGCGCACGCGGAGCAGAGACTCGCTCAACGATGGGAAAATCGCCCGTGAAACCACGCGCCTCCATCGCCTTCGACACGCGATCAGCTCTGTCGAACGCATGTATGAACGCGTGGGCGAAGATGCCGGCGAACATCCTCGTCTGCTTGAGCACTCCCCTCACCATGTTGCCGTTCTTGGAATGGACAGCGTCGAGCAGGTCCGTTATCTCGTCGCTCGTGACATAGAGAAATCTGTATGTGAGTAGGAACATGGTGGCAAGCAACCCGGGCATCGACCGACGAGCGATGTAAACGACGTGTCGGTATTTGATGGTCATGAACACTGCCAGTGAGAAGGTTACGACTGCGAGGGCTCGGACGACCAGCGTCGCCATCAGCATGAGACCGTTGTCCGTTACTGCGATGACCAGAGGGCCAAAAGTCACACGCGCGATGTCCGTTCCGGGCTCGGTGAACACGAACATGACGACGAGCGTGAGCACGAAGACCAACGGGATGAAGTACCATCCGACGAGGAGTCTCAACGGGAGTCTGGCAGCCGTGTAGAACCCGAGTGCGAACAAATATATGACGGCGAGTAACAGGAAGTCCATGACGACGGTCACGAGTGCGACGATGAACAACAGCATGGCAGCCTTCGTCCACGGATTCGTTCTGTGGACGATGCTGTCTGTCTTCTCAGCGTAGTGAGTGATCAACCGAATGTCAGGAACGTGCTTCGTGTACGACCTTCTCGACACGTCCGTCAACCCCCTTTCTTGTGCGTGTCCGCGTCCGGCGGCCGTTTCTCCCGAACGCGTTCGGTCTCTTCGAGCAGATCGGGTTTGATGCGTCCTATGAATGATACGACGTATCCTGTCAAGGCTCCCTCTATCAATCCGACGCCTATGTTCGTGGCTGCAATGAGCCATAGGTTGTGTGCGGTCTCCTCTTCTTCGAGGTGCGAATCCTGGATTCCGGCGACGGCGACGATGGTGACGACCATGAGCGCGCTCATCGTGAGCGCGAGGACGGCAGCTGAGAAACCCGAGGCGAACCTGTTCAGGTTGACCCGCGTTCTGAAAGCCCTGTAGATGTAATATCCGACGAGCACTTCGGATAGGTTGACCACCGTGTTGACGCCTATGACGCCCCAACCGCCGTGGCCGACAGCCGCGCTGAACATGTTGATTATCAGAACGGCTAGAGACCCGAGGGCGGGCCCCGCGAGAATACCTATGAGCGGGGTGAGGTTCAGATGCAGCCCGCCGAACACCGGTATGGTCACGAGGAAGGCGGCGATGCCTACCGACGCGCTCATGGCTGCGATAGTCATCTTCCTGGTGGACACGCCCTCCCGCCTGAGGGACAACATCGCGAAACCTATCAGGGCCGCGGCTACAGCCCACCAGAACACGACCCAGATCGGTGAGAGCGCGCCATCTTCCAGATGAATGTGTGCCATCTACCCCAGACACTCACCGATCATAGATTTAATAAGAATTTCGAGAGACTTAATAACACTCGTGCTGTCGGCTGGCGTGATTAATAACGCCGTTGCCCCCTCCGATTCGTGTGGTGTCATAATCCTGTTCCGTGCCGTCTCGGTGTGAAGAGACCGCGGAGCGTGGAGACCGAGCAGGCATCTGGAGTGAATGGAACGCGGCTGATAGGCGCGCTCCTGATGCCAGGATGCAGCTAGTCCTTTGCCTTCGGATAATACTTCGTCAAGGTGATGATCCATGTTATCTCGAACATGATGCATATCGTCGCAGGGACAGCGACTATCGGCTCGAACAGGGCTATCGCCAGGGTGGCGGTCAGCCCCAGATTCTTGTATCCCGAGAACAAGACCCAGTGTACGCGGTCGTGCTTCGGTACCCGCGCCTTCCGCAGGACAGCCTCCGCGAGGAAACCGGTCCCGAAAGTCCTGATCAGGCATGCTGCCGATATGGTCAGGACCATGATCGAGTCGTCGAGGAACGCGGCCCTGTTCGACCCCGCCACGGCGAATATAAGGACGAAGAAGGATAGATTGGTGACGAGGGTCCTTGTCCGTCTCTCTGTCCCGATCTTCCTGACTCCGCGGGAGAGTATCATGGGAAGTACAATGAGCAGCAGGAGCGATGTGATCAGGCTGACCACGGAAACGGCTGAGCCTATGAAGGCCAAGCATATCAGGGGCATGAGGCCAAGCGCCGCGAGATAGTTGACTGATGTCGAGAACAGCGCCTTCGGGACTGAGCCGCCGAGTATGGCCGTGAATGGCACAATAGATATAGCTGACGGGGCGGCCGCCATGAGCACCCACCCCCACCACAGCTTCTCCGAGAACAAGCTGCCGATCAGCAGAATCACGACGGTCAGGATGCCGTAGTTGATCAGAAGGGTGACCGCGGCCTCTCGGGGCATTCCCCTGCTCTTCGTCTCCGCCAGCTTGACGTTGGCCAGCGAGATCGTCATCAGCAGCGCCAGAGCCGCCATCGATATCTCCTTGGTCAT
>JAEHCN010000049.1 GCA_020696395.1 Thermoplasmata archaeon
TCCTTAATCTTGGACTGGATAATCTCCGCGACCTCCTCCGCCTCCTTGACCGTCATGCCGGAGCCGCCCGTGACGTTCACGAGCGCCGCGGTCGCCTCGCTTATGTCGAGCTCTATCAGAGGTGAGTTGATGGCCTCGGTGACCGCCGTCACCGCCCTATCGTCGTCGTCCGACTCACCCAGCCCTATCATCGCGACTCCGCCGGCCTTCATGACTGTCTTGATGTCGTTGAAGTCCAGGTTCACCAGGCCGGGCTTCGTCACGATTTCGGTGATGCCCTTGATCGCTCTCATGAGCACCTCGTCCGCCACCTTGAACGCGGCGTTCAGGGACAGCTTCGGGACGAGGTCTATCAGCTTGTCGTTGGGTATCACTATGACAGTATCGGCCACGTTTCTCAGGCGGTCCAGTCCCCAGTCGGCGTTCTCCGCTCTGATCACTCCCTCCGCTCTGAACGGGTACGTGCAAATGCATATCGTGAGTGCCCCGAGCTCCTTCGCAATATTGGCGATGAACGGTGCGGCCCCGGTCCCGGTCCCGCCTCCGAGGCCGCAGGTCACGAACACGACATCGGACTCCTTCAGGGCGGCCTTCAGCTCATCCTCCGCCTCTCTGGCTGCTTCCTCTCCCACCTGCGGGAGCGCGCCCGCGCCGAGGCCCCTGGTGACCCTCTTGCCCAGGAGTATCTTGTGCGGCGCCCTGGTCATGAGCAGGTGCTGTGCGTCCGTGTTGGCCGCATAGAGCTCGGCCCCGACTATGCCTGCCTCCGACAGGCGGTTGATGGTGTTGCATCCACCTCCTCCGCAGCCAATGATCTTTATGTTCGTCCTGAGGTCATGCAGTATCCTCTGCAATTCCTCGTCTTCCGCCGTGAATGATCGAACGGCGTCTGGAGAAATCTTCTTGTGCTCCTCCTCCACGTTGGAAAGGGCACTGTCAATGAGGGATTTCATGTAGGACCTCCAAGGTGCATTAACCATCTAACCAGATGATAATGTGCCAGTCGCGGTCGGGCCCGCCGGCTTTTTGACCGTAGCTTATTAGGTCTCTTAAAAGTTTCGGCACGGCGGCGGAGGGTTCTCAACGCACCAGTTCGACCTCGCCCACGCCCTTGAACTGCCGTTCTCCCTGCTTCCCGAGTATCTGCTTCGACTTCACACCCGTCGCGACGAGCATCACCTTCACGGTCTTGTCGAGGGCAGGGTCGACAGCGGCGCCCCATATGATCCTGGCGTTCTGGCCCACGCGTGCCTGGATCTCCTCGGCCGCCCTCTCCGCCTCCGAGATGGTCATGTCGGTCCCGCCGATGACGTTCACGAGCACGCCGTTCGCCTCGCTTATGTCCACCTCGAGCAGTGGCGAGTTTATCGCCTGCTCGATAGCCTCCTGGATCCTCTCGTCTCCAGGTGCATCCGACTCGCCCAGTCCCATCATCGCGACGCCCGCGCCCTTCATGACCGTCTTGACGTCGTTGAAGTCGAGGTTGACGAGCCCCGGCCTGGTGATGACCTCCGTCAACCCCTTGATCGACCTCATGAGCACCTCGTCCGCCACCTTGAACGCGGCGTTCAGGGACAGCCTCGGTACGAGGTCGAGGAGCTTGTCGTTCGGGATGACTATGACCGTGTCGGAGGCATCTCTGAGTTTCTCGAGGCCCCACTCGGCGTTTTCCATCCTCATGCGTCCCTCGCCTCTGAAGGGCAGCGTGGCGATCGAGATCGTGAGCGCACCCATCTCCTTCGCCATGCGCGCGACGACGGGCGCACCACCCGTGCCAGTGCCGCCTCCCAATCCGCACGTGATGAAGCATATGTGAGTGTCGGCGAGTATCTTCTTCAGGTCATCCTCTGCCTCTCTCGCGGCCTCTTCCCCCACCTGCGGGAGCGCGCCCGCGCCGAGACCTCTGGTCACCCTCCTTCCCATGAGTACCTTATGCGGGGCCCTCACCACTAGGAGATGCTGCGCGTCGGTGTTCGCGGCGAATATCTCGGCTCCGATAACACCTTCGTCGTAGACGCGCGAAATCGTGTTCGTGCCGGCTCCACCCACTCCGATTATCTTTATGTTCGTTTTCAAACCGCGGAGAATCTGTTCGAGTTCCTGATCGACCCTCTGGTCCTGGAACACAGCGGGCTCGGACCCGCTGCCAGCATCTACCGTAGACTCTCGTGCCAGCGCATCTTCGACAAGCGATCTCATCATGATATTGCCACCATCCCTGAGGCGTTCGAGATGATGCACTTCGAACTGTTTAAGTGCATCCCTCGCGCGCGCCGCGCGCAATTTAAATATCATTCTGCGGGTATAAATATCTTGTTCCAGGCGGACTCTTCCCAGCGTCGACCGCTATGGCGTTTCGTTCAACAGTTTTTTCATCTCCAACTGCGATGATTTCCGACGTGATAATCCGCGCACACGTGCTCTTCGAAGGGAAGGTGCAGGGCGTGTTCTTCAGGGCCAACGCCCAGAAATGCGCCGAATCCCTCGGCCTGGTCGGCTGGGCGAGAAACACATCCGATGGGAGGGTGGAGGTGGTCTTCGAGGGAGAGGAGAGCCATGTGCTTGAGGCGATCGACTGGTGTGAGAACAAGCAGCCGTACGCGAGGGTGACTTCGAAGGAGATGGAGACTTCCGAGCCCACAGGGGAGTTCTCGGAATTCGCGATTGTCTGGTGACCGGTCATTGCTTCACGACTATGAATCCTCCGAAACGTGTTTCGCCGTGTCCCGAGCGAGTGTCTTCATTCGAAGGCCGAACCGTAGGTCCTTCCGGGATTCTCCGAGTGGATTGCGTGTGCCTGGTCCACCGTCATGAGTCCCTTCTCGATGAAGGCCATCGTTCTCTTCGGGACGGTCGTTATCGCCATCACCGCGCCCGGACGGGCAGGGTCGTCTAGGAAATCGGTCTCCATCAGGAACCTCGTTCCCTTGGAGAGAGCCTCCTTGACCGCATCCTTGCCAGCGAGCACGGACGGCATGAGGCCGGAGTTCTCCTCCGGCAGGATCGCTGGGGGTGAGTAGTGCTTGACCACCCTGTCCCGGCTGAGTCCCACCGTGTCCGCCATCTCCGCAAGCTCGCGCATAGTCTCCGCGGTCCCGCTCTCGGTGTGGAGGACGATGGCGCAGTCCACCTGACGCGCCAGGGCCATCCCGTGCAGGAGTATCTCGTTCGAAGCCTTCCAGATTTCGTCCGGAACGTCGAAGTGCGGTCTGCCCACCTCGCCTATCGCGAGTGCTTTCCCGTCGCGCACGTACTCGGCAGCGATATCCATACCAGCTATCATGATCTCCTTGGCCCTCTCCAGGCCGAGTCTCCTCTGGAACCCCAGCAACTCGACGGGATACGGGCCGACGGTCGCGTATGCCCTCACCCCAGTCTCGGAGTTGATGCGGTCGACCATCGACACGGTCACGTCGTAACTCTTCCGAAAATCCTCCCCGGAGCTGACGCGCACCTCGCTGTAAGGCTTGTGCGATACTATTAGATGGGTCCCTCCGAGTCGCTGGAAATCCCTGACCTCGTCGATGTTGCGACCCTTGTAGGGCTCCAGATGGATATGGTTGTCAAGAATGGGTACTGTCATGCGTCAGCTCTCTGTTTCAGGAGCCCTGCCGCCTTCAGCTCTTCTGTGATTCTGTCGACTGCCTCTCCTACATCCTCTGGCTTTCTAGCGCCGGTACATACCAACTTGCCGCTTCCGAAGAGGAGGACTACGACCTTGGGGGCGTCGAGCCTGTACACAAGACCTGGGAACTGCTCCGGCTCGTATTCGACCTTCTCGAGACCGAGGCCTATGGCTATCGCGTTCAGGTTGATCTTCGCGCCGAGGTCGCTCGAGGCGACGATGTTTTGAACCACGATGTCCGGCTTGCCATCGACCTTTATGCCCGCAGCCCCGATCTGCTTGGCCACTTTGCTGATTGCGGCCTTCACCTGGTCAAGGCTCTTCGCGCCCGTGCACACGACCTTCCCGCTTCTGAAAAGGAGCGTCGCCGTCTTCGGTTCCTTGAGTCGGTATATCAACCCCGGGAATTGCTCCGGCACGTATTCCGCGCCATCTAGTGCGAGTGCGATCGCCTGAAGGTCCAGCTCCTTCCCAAGAGATGTTGAGGCGACCACGTTCTCTATCTTCATGACTGCCATAGAATCTCCACCGGCTGCGCCGGTATTTAAATGACTATTTAAATAGGTTTCCTGGTGAAGGTGCGTTTCCACTGCACAATTCTGGGCTATCTGGCATCTGTATCTGCCGAACTCAAGGGCGATATTCTAGACGTCCGGCACGACCCTCCTTCGGATGCGGCGGTCTGTGGCCTTTCAATCGTTGATTGCCGATGGCGTCTACGCGGATGGCGGGTCTACCGTTTTCGACCCGAGATCGCCATGAGAAGGGTCTTACTTCTCCCCTCCTCCTTCTTTCCGATGCGGCCTGTGAGCAGTCTGTCCGTCTTGAATATCCACACGGTCAGGGCTATGGCGACGACCGCGAAGATGGTGGAGTACGCGATACCTCCCAAAACGAGGGCGTAGTCGTCGAACATCAGGGAACGCATCGCCATCATAGGATGGGAGAACGGCAGGGCGAACAGGAGGACCTGCGCAGCCAGAGGGAGCGTGTTGAAATCCTTGAAGATTATCATGAACATTGGCACTAGAGCGAGGAAGGAGATTGGCATCGTCAACGTCTGTGCGGACTTGTAGTTCTTCGCGAAGGTCCCGAGGATCATGCACAGCGCGAGCGCGGCGATGAGAGTGACGAACAGGGAGATGCCTACCAGAAGGTAGTCCAGCGCGCTCAGAGCGATGTCGTACTTCTCCATGTCGAGCTCCCCTGAGGCGCTAAAGCCCGTCATGTAGTAGTTGAAACCGACCATGTATACGGCCGCCATCACCAGCCCTATCAGTGCGCTCGCGACGAGCTTTCCGGTGACAATCGATCCGCGCTTGACCGGGAGGGTGAGCAACGTCTCGAGGGTCTTGTTCTCCTTCTCCATGCCCATCGAGGAGATGACCGTCCCTCCTGCGACCATTATCAGCATCATCATGACCAGAGGCACGACGAACGACTGCGCGGACAGCATGGACCCGAGCGTTCCCGGCGATATCCCGTCCATGATCTTGTCTCCGAATATCGTGGTCTCCGTCCTGGTCGTTGGATTCAGCGCGAGAGTCGAGTTCACCGAGGCGTTCGCATCAATGAGATGCGTCGATATGGCCCGGTTCACGTTCCAGAGCACGCTGTTTACCGCCTCCGACGATATGGAGTCCAACAACCCCGCTCCTCTCATTATCCAGTATATCTGGATGGTGCCCGACTCCCCGTCCGTGATTCGCTCGGTGAAGTTGGCGGGGACATGCAGAAGCGCTACACCTCCGGCTTCGTCAACGGCCGTGACGCCCTCGTCCACATCGTTTCCGTCGTAGACCACTTCGGAAAGATTGCCGACGATTCCGACCGCGATGGCAGCAAGGTCTCCGTGGGTGTCGTCGTTGACGATGCCGACGGTCGGAGCGCCCGTCACCGCCTCCTCGATGCCGCCCATCATACTTCCCATCGCGCCGAGGAGGATCGCTATGACGACGACCGGGAGCAAGGTCGACCGCGTCATCATCTCGCGTATCTCCTTCCTGAGGATGTTCAAGGTGCTGTTCATGAGACCACCTTCATGAACACCTCTTCGATGTTCTGCGCGTTGTGCTTCGCCTTGAGCTCGGCAGGCGTGCCCATCTCGACTATCTCACCGTCGTTGATCAGCGCGATCCGGTCGCACATCAGCTCCACCTCTAGCATGTTGTGTGACGACAGCAGCACCGTCGTGCCGTTCCTTGACGAATCCTTCACTATCTTCCTTATTTCCTGGGCGTTGATGACGTCGAGGCCAGATGTCAGCTCATCCAGGATTGCCACGCGCGGCTCTATCATGAGAGCCCGCGCGACGAGAAGACGTCGTGCCATTCCTTTGCTGTAGGTGTCGACCTTATCGCCCATCCTATCGCCGAGGTCTGCTATGTCGACCCCTTTCGACAAGATCCTCGCCACGCCCTCACGGCTCTGCGAGAAGAAGCGTGCTATGAAAGCCAGGTATTCGTTTCCTGTGAGGTTCTTGTACGCTCCCGCATCCTCCGGGAGGTAACTGAGGATCATCCTTGCCTCGTGTGGTCTCTTAGCGACGTCCATTCCGAACATCCTCACATTGCCGGAAGTTATCTGGAGTATCGTGGATATGATTCTGAGAGCGGTCGTCTTGCCAGCGCCGTTAGGGCCAATCAGGCCGAAGACTTCTCCCTCGTTGACCGTGAACGAGATACCCTTGAGCGCTCTGAAATCTCCGTAGTCCTTGATGAGGTTGACAACCTCGAGCGCCGGTCCGCTTGCGCCGCCCGCTCCTGGCTTGTCGATTGACGTCGACATCGCTGACGCCGATACAACCTACGACATATAGAGTTAACCTAGGAACGCCGGAGGACACCGCTCAGTAACCATACATCCCGGCATACCTCACCAGTATGCTGAGCGCGATCTCCGTTATCCACTGGTCCTTCTCCGGGCTCGGCCTGTCAGATCGGTACCAGAAACCGTCTTTGGACCTGGCTTTGAGCAGCCATCTCACGGCCTCCTCCATGCGTTCGTCCTCGGATCCGTACCCCATCGCCGCAAGCACCTCTAGCGCGCTCAGCCCGCTCCCGAAATATGTCGGGTATTTCAGAGTCGTCCAGTTCTTCTCCGAGAGATAGAACGACGCGTGATGGTTTCGCTTGAAGAACCTGTCGAGGATGAAATCAGCCCCGCGCTTCGCCTCCCTCCGGTATCTCATGGAAGGGCTCCAGTAGAACCCTCTGAGCACTGCAAGGGTGCTCCAGACACAGCTCGGGATGTGCCCATACTCCTTCGGATTGTAGGATGGTCGGTCGTCGCTCAGTACGAACGCCATAAAATCCCTCATGCGCATATTCTTGTACTCGGGAAGGTAGCGAACGTCTTGCACGTACGGTATGCTCCAGCCGCCGTCGGGACGCTGCTTCCTGATGAGCCATTGCTCTAGCTTGTATGTGCGCGGGTCCCGGTCAACTTCGAACTGGTTCAGGTTCATCAGGGCAAAGCCGTTGTAGTGCGGTTCAGGGAACGCGGTCGCCGTGGGTCCTGGTATGTGGCCATCCTCGGATTGCCAGCTGAAGATGCGTTCCAAGGCCGCCCCGACGTTTCCCTCCTCTTTAGTGGTGACGTAATCGCCCAACAGGTTCAGGTTTCTAAGCATCGTCGTGTAAGTCCATCCGATCGGAGGGCCGGGTCCACGCTCCTCTGCGAGCTTCCTCTGGCGGGTTATCGGCCAGGTTCCATCCTCCCGTAGTGTGCGAAGTAGTCGGAGACGAGGAGGGTAGGTCTCGCATTCCTTCATCGCCCGCTGCAGCGCCCCGTCTTCATGGCTCTTACACAGAACGTCGCTCAGAAGCCAACGCTTGACCGGAGGGATCGATATCTGCAGGAGCTTCCTCGACGACTCCTCAACCACCCGTCCGATTTCCGCTTTCATCTGCGCCGTCAGTTAGCGTTCTTCGTGCAAATCATTGTTTCGGTTTAGACGGCCTCTACGTGAACAAGGTTCATTGCTGCGTTCTCAGCATTCGGCTCAGTATCGTCACCGCGATGCAGGAAACCATGAAAACCTTCCGCGTGCAAGTTCTTCTGCGAATCTCAGTAGATTTCTGCGTAGCGGGCAAGTATGCAGACGGCGGTGACCGTTATCCACTGATCTACGTCGGGGTGGGGCCGTTCAGACCGATACCAGAAACCATCCTTCGAGCGCGCGCCCATCAACCATCTTATCGGCTTCTCCATCCTTGCATCTTCAGGCCCGTATCCCATCGCGGTGAGTATGTCGAGGGCGCATAGACCGCTCCCGAGATACGTAGGATACTTGAGAGATGTCCAGTTCTTCTCGGATTGAAGGAGGGACGGGTGGTAATTGCGTTCGAAGAAGTGGTCGAGGAAGAACTCGGCCCCGCCGCGAGCCGCTCTCCGCCTCCTGAGCGTCTCGCTCCATGCCAACCCCCTGACCACCATCATCGTGCTCCATATGCAGCTGGGCACATGCTGGTACTCGTCTGGGTCGTACGACGGGACGTTCCCTTCATCGACGAGTTCTCGGAAATCTCTCATCTTGAGGTATCTGTACGTCGGAAGGTATCGGACGTCCTGGATATACGGTATGTTCCACCCACCGTCGGATCGCTGTGTGCGGAGGAGCCACCTGATGATCCGTTGGGTCCTCGGGTCCTCCTCCATCTGGAACTGTATCAGATTCCGGAGGGCGTAGCCGTTGTAGTGTGGCAAGGGATATGCGGCGGACCAGGGGCCTGGGATGTAGCCCTCGTCGTTCTGCCAGCTGAGGAGCTTTCCCAGGGCAGCTCCGACATGGCCTTCGCCTGGCTCCGTACGCATGTCTCCGAGGGCATGCAGGTTCCTGAGCATTGTGACATAGGTCCATCCGATCGGCGGGCCTGCCCCTCTATCCTCTTGCAGCTGCCGCTGTTTGGGGATAGGCCACGTCCCGTCGTCTCTCAGCGAATCTAGGAGACGGACCCTAGGTGGGTGTCTCCTGCACTCCTCAAGAGTTTTCTGGACTATCGGGTCTGTGTCCTCCTTCTTCATCGCGTCCGCCAACAGCCATAGCCTTACGGGCGGCGATGACACTTGGAACAATCTCTTGGTGGATTCCTCTACGGCCTTTCGGATTTCGCTCAGCATCGTCTCAAACTGTTGATTGTGTCTCATGCGCAATCAGGCTTTCGGTAGGAGCGCCAGGCGCTCGGAACGACACCCGCCGAGGCTGCAGACATTCCAGCCCTGCCAGGGTTTAAGTGGCACGAGCTATTGAAGCTCGCCACCACCCGAAGATTTACTGCCCAAGACTTCGAACAGCAGCCAACCGATTGCGTGACAGAACCAAGGTCTAGGGCTCTGTTGCGTTAAGTATGATTCAGCGGACATCTCCGGGTTCTAGGGCATTGTCGCGCTAAGCGGGATAGAAAGAACCTGCCCCGCATGACGAAGTCCTGACGCCTGACGCTGTGGAGTATATCGGCCTCTCAGCAACTGAATATCTCTGCCAATGTGCTGTAGTTGCCGATTCTTTCCTCGTTGTCGTCGATTCTCTTGAGCAGCTTCTCCTCAGCTTCACGGTCGAGCGGGAGAGTGAACATACGCTGCTCGCCATCCGACATCTCAATTGTAATTCTCACGGCCTGTCACCTCCTCCGAGTCCGCTCATTTGCACCGTTATATTTGAGTTTTGTCTCAGGAAGGGTCGAGCTACCCCCATGTGATTCAGGGAGAAAGCTCCTCGGGCCAAGAAGACTCCTAAGCGGTCGAAGGAAAGGCAATCGAGGCTGCAGTAATATCTGACAACCGTCAGCTCTGCGTCATACCCAGTTAGACAGAATCATCATACTCAAGTTAACAATGCCCAGGTCTAGGGCTCTGTTGCGTTGAGTATGGTTCAGGGGGCATCTCCGAAATGGCCGTCCGACAACCGAAGTAGCTAGTGCGAAGAACGACGGCGGAGCGAGCCTTCCGGACGGCGTGACCATATGGAATAGTGCGTTTCTCTGCGGACGGGAGCATTCGAAATCAGTGTCTAGCTATCGAAACCGCCCTCTTCCGAGCTAAGGTGACTCGCATTTACAGCGAGAGAACAGCCTGATCCTGAAACATCGGCGTCCGTTTGGTGAAGGTCATCCATGCTGCAAAAATAGGGGAATTGTGCTCGCCCAGCAAGGGCGAGCACTTGTTCACAGCTGGCCCTAGTTGTAGTCCGCCAGGAAGTCATCCCAGCCCGTGTCGATAGCATACTGGATGTCTGGGTACAAAGGCCCATAGTAGCTATAGTCGCCCTTTACACCCCACCACAGCGTAAGTCCTCTGGCATCTGGCAGCGCGGAGCAGGAGTGAACTGCCAACACCGCATCATCTACTGCTGTGACCATAGCCGTGGTGGCACTTCTCAGGGCCGCGTTGGAGAATTTGCTGTCGGCTAGCAGCGTGTCTCCCAGATCAGCCATGTCCACCAGATATTTCGTCCCCCATGCAATGTACGCGCTCTTCAGAGCATCCCTGTACACCCTAGCATAGGCGCCGAGGTTGTCGTGTATGAGCCCACTCCATGTCTCGAAGGTGGTTATCGATTCACCAATGCTCGTCACGTCTACTGCGGAGAGGCCCACGGTGTTAAAGGTGGTCTCGTCGTAGTACTGTCCCCATCCATCTACCATGTCCACGGATACCTGGGCCGGGGTTCTTGATGAATCGAGAGCTACTGGTGTCCACATGAAGTCATAGGGAAATCCGTCGAATGGAACGGATTCCTCAGAACCTATCATGTAGGTAACCAACCCAGTTGTGTAAGCCTCGTACGCGACTTCGATATTTCCCATGGTACAAGCATCGAAAGACAAGATGTCTATGTAGACTCCTGCATTCTCGATTGCAGCCTTCATCTCTGGCATAAGTATCCTGTCGAACGAAGAGTCATCAAAGCTGACGTCTTTCCAGGCATTTCCATGGTTCCAGATAGTCACCGATAGCATCTCGGATGGATAGAGGCCGGAGACTTCACTCAGGAACCACTGCAAGGTTGCTCCATCGCCAAAATTCTTCTCTGGATAACTGTCGACAACCTGCCAGCTACTTCCAGAAATCTCAACCAGGTCTGTGCCATCAGTTGATTTCAGGTCAACCATTGCCACAATGTTGATGTCAGAATTTGCCGGAAGATTGAGCAAGAGTGGAAGACTAGTTCCGTCCCACTCATCCTCGAGATTGTTGTCGCCATTCACGTATAGCGCTAAGGTCCAGGTAACTGGTTCCCCTGCGGCGTTCGGAATTACGAATAGCCCTGGCACCATCAACGCGGCGCTCAGGGTTACAACAAGACACACATTCTTCGCATTATTATGCATCTCCGCACACCTGCCTGGGGTTCAAACCATTCAATCGGTCTGTAGCCCCCCAGTCCAAAACGACTTTGTCGGATTTAAACAAATGGAAAATTCAGAGCTCTGTCTACTTAGGTATGATTGACTGCCGGCTCTGTTAACTTAAGTAGGATTCAGCGGAATCCTCCGAGATGTGTGTCTGAAGTCTTATCTAGCCAGGCGATAGAGATTTCAATCCTAGCGATTCCCAAACTCCTTAATAAGCGCCTCTTGGACCATCATGACTGCGCCCTTGACGTCCGCGGTGATATTGGTGGCGAGCACAGGTCTCCCTTCAAGTTGGACCCTGCTCCCCATTTCCGTGCTTGTGACTGTACAATCAATGATTTCCCCATAGCTGAAGAGCCCCATCTTTCTCTTGAGGGCCACCTTCAACGCAACAGGATCTGCCGACTTCGTCTTCAATTTCGTCTTCGCTCCTGAAGACAAAAAGCGGTAGACTTCGTTCGCTCGCGCCTTGCACTGAACAGTACTCTCGAATTTTCCCATTACGTCCATCCGACCGAGGCGAATCGTGGTCCGCCATATTTGAATAACCCGGCCTTCTTGCACCAATGCAACGGGAGAGAGAAGAAGCAGCCCATACAGTCTTCAGACAGATTATTCGAAATTAGTATTTTGGCTACCGAATTCGCCCTTCTCATAGGCAGAATGACAAGAACTCAACACTGGGATAGAAATATGCCCAAATCACATGACTGCCCCGGAGAGAAGTGGTCGGGGATACCAAGAGCTGACTTCATGAGCGATTAGTCACGGCTCACCCCGGTTCCTATTGACGGCTTCTTCTTTCCGCGAGAAAGGGGTGCAAAGGCACCGAGTTGGGCATCGCCTTGGGAACCGGGGTCTTATTTCATTCCCTGAGTATGATTCAGTGGTCCCTGACGAACTAGTAGTCTTCTTCTTCCTCATCTTCTTTCATTCTGTCGAGGACCCAGCCCAGGTCTAGGGCTCTGTTGCGTTAAGTATGATTCAGCGAAATCCTCCTGGTTGCGTGTCTGACGGTTAGAATGGCCAGCCTGTCTATTCACGAACTCTTCCATGATTATGCGCTGCGGCGGGAAAGACCAGAGCCGCGAAACGACGCAGTGGAACCGTTCCCTTGGAAGAGTTCCTCACGGACAATGGCGCTCAAAGACGCTAAAATACGAGGAACGTCATGGCCTTGAATGCCTCGAGAGTGATTTGAGGGGGAATGACGGTGAGGGCGATACTCAGAGGGACTTTTTGTGCATTGATCATCACGTGCCTGCTGGTGGCGAGCGCAGCATCGAAAGCCAGCCTGGGAGCTGATGCGAATTCTGGTTGGGGTACGGCGCAGCTGATTGAGACCGACGCGGAAATTGCTACCGCTCCTCAGGTGGCGGTTGACGGTTCGGGCAATGCGGTAGCCGTGTGGGAACAATATGACGGCACTCGCCACAACATCTGGTCGAACCGGTATGTCGTCGGTGCGGGTTGGGGTGATGCGGAACTCATCGAGACCGACGACTCGGGAAATGCTGCACGTCCTCAGGTGGCGGTTGACGGTTCGGGCAATGCGGTAGCCGTGTGGGAACAATATGACGGCACTCGCTACAACATCTGGTCGAACCGGTATGTCGTCGGTGCGGGTTGGGGTGATGCGGAACTCATCGAGACCGACAACGTGGGAGGCGCTTCCAATCCCGAGGTGGCCGTTGACGGTTCGGGCAACGTGACGGCCGTGTGGTGGCAATATGACGGCACTCGCGAGAGCATCTGGTCGAACCGGTATGTCGTCGGCACGGGCTGGGGTACAGCGCAGCTGATCGAGACCGACGCGGAAAGTGCGGTATATCCTGAGGTGGCGGTTGACGGTTCGGGCAACGCGACGGCCGTGTGGTATCAACATGACGGCACTCGCTACAACATCTGGTCGAACCGGTATGTCGTCGGTGCGGGTTGGGGTGATGCGGAACTCATCGAGACCGACGACGCGGGACATGCTGCATATCCTGAGGTAGCTGTTGACGGCTCGGGCAACGCGACGGCCGTGTGGTATCAAATTGACGGCACTCGCTGCAACATCTGGTCGAACCGGTATGTCGTCGGCACGGGCTGGGGTACAGCGCAGCTGATCGAGACCGACGACGCGGGACATGCTTACGACCCTCAGGTGGCGGTCGACGGCTCTGGCAACGCGGTAGCCGTGTGGCAGCAATCTGACGGCACTCGCGAGAGCATCTGGTCGAACCGATACGTCGTCGGCACGGGCTGGGGTACAGCGCAGCTGATCGAGACCGACGACGCGGGACATGCTTACGACCCT
>JAEHCN010000050.1 GCA_020696395.1 Thermoplasmata archaeon
TATCGTCAAGCAGAAGTCCTCTGGCCCCTGTAGCCATATCCACCCTCATCGAACAGATCAGGATCTCAAGAAAGGCAGAAATCCGTGCCTCTTTTATCTTCGGATGTGCTGCTTGACCGTCCTTGAGCGAGTCGTCGGTGACAATCGCGAAGTGCAGGGAACAGGATGCAAACCGTGGTTGATGGATGAGGTTCAATGCCATTAGCATTCTTTTAATTTGAACGCGCCAATATATGTGCAGGGAGCCGGATTCGAACCGGCGAACGCCTGCGCGACTAGACCCTGAATCTAGCGCCGTTGACCGAGCTTGGCTATCCCTGCTTTCTGAGCTGACGCAGAAGCTGTGATTATGATGGCCGTATAAATAACTCTCCTGAGACGCCAACGCACCCAGAACAAGTGGAGCATGATCTCAGGCAGAAGTGAATGAAAAGGATGATTGAAAGGGTTGAAGGGGTTTCAGAAAAGGATAGGGATATCGGCCCTATCTCTTTCTCTTGGCCTTCATTATCTTCATCCAGCCGCCGCTCTCGTAGACCGCGAGTTTCCTCTTCGCGAGGGTCGCCTTGAACTCATCCCAGCCGACCGTCTCGAGACGTGGGTTCCGTCCCTTCGTGAACTGGATACCGTTGGTTCCCTTCACGCGGCCGGGTTTGATGCCCTTCTTCTTCGCGATCGACATCGCCTTCTCGATACTTATGGGCTCCATAACCATCTTCTCTTCCTCCGTGCGTCCTGGCCATGCCATCCAGGCATAGTCCAGATATGTATCATTCTGTGCGATATATAAATCTTTGCGTATGCTGGCTCCATTTTCACGCTTGTCTGGCTACCTCTTTTTCGGCGTCGTAGTCATCCGGAGCCAGTCATACTGGCTCCTCGGAGAGCGGTTTCCGACGGCGTCCTTCGAAAGAATTCCAAGGGCCCTATGCGTTCCGTAGGAACGCGGTCCCGACGACGGAATCTAATATAGTCGAGTACACTTATTCGAGGTCCGAGGAGCATTCGAATGCGAATTTTCGGCTCGTCTGGTGTAAGGGGGGTGGTCAATACGGAGATGACCCCCGAGCTCACTGCACGGATAGGCATGGCGGTCGGGGGACTGGCGAAGGAGGCCGTCATCGGCCGCGATTCCAGAACATCTAATGATATGATGCAGGCCGCCGTGTCGAGCGGCCTGATGGCGTGCGGGTGCGAGGTATACGACGCGGGCTTCGTCACGACCCCCACATTGGCCGAGGCTGCGCGGGAGATGGATTGCGGCGTCATGCTCACCGCGAGCCATAACCCTCCCGAGTACGCCGGGATCAAGCTGTGGAACCCCGACGGGATGGGGTTCGGCGTCGACCAGTCACGTCACGTAGAGGATATCATCTCCGAGGGGAAGTACTCGCTGAAGCCCTGGAACCTCGTCGGTACGACTCATTCGTTTCCTGACGCCGTGGACCGCCACATTGACCGCATCATGTCGGATGTGGGGGCCGCCAGCCTGAAGGTCGTCGTTGACTGCGCGAACGGTCCGGCGACGACCATCACGCCTCTCGTGCTGCAGCAGATGGGCTGCAAGGTCGTGACCATCAACTCCAACCGCGACGGACACTTCCCCGGCAGGATGCCCGAGCCGACGGACGAGAACCTCGGAGACCTCAAGGGCGCGGTCGTCGCGATGGAGGCCGACCTCGGCATCGCCCACGACGGAGACGCCGATAGAATGGTCGCAGTCGACGACAAGGGGCAAACGCTCGCAGGGGACGAGCTACTCGCGATGTTCGCCGGCAGGTTCGCGAAGGACCGCGTCGTCGTGACCGTCGACGCGTCTATGGCCGTGGACGACCATGTCGATGCGGATATCATCAGGACCAAGGTGGGAGACGTGTTCGTCAGCGAGGAGGTCAAGAAGTCCGGGGCGGACTTCGGCGGGGAGCCTTCGGGCACATGGATATTCCCTGACCAGACCTATTGCCCAGACGGCATACTCGCAGCGGCGAGGATAGTGGAGATAGCAGCCGAGAGGAGCCTATCCGAGCTGAGGAAGGAAATACCGAAGTATCCCACCCTGAGATCGGCGGCATCGTTCGATTCGTCCCGGAAGGATGCGGTTCTCGAGATGTTGAAGATCGAGATGAGCAATGTCGAGTGTCGCGAGCTCGTTACGCTTGACGGCTTCAGGCACCAGTTCGAGGACGGTTGGACGCTCGTCCGTCCGTCCGGCACCGAGCCGAAGATACGTGTCATGGCGGAGGCTCGGAATGACGCAGAGGCCGAGAGGCTGCTCGAAGCGATGATGAAGATCGTGAGGAGGTGTGTCGCGTGAAGGGTTATATCTTGACGGCAGGCGAGGGTGTGAGGATGAGGCCTCTGACCTCCAACATACCCAAGCCCCTGCTGCCTGTCGCTGGCAGGCCGTTCCTGGAGCACAACATCGAGTCGTTGAAGGCGGCGGGCATCAAGGACATCATACTCCTGGTCGGCTGGAAGGCCAACCGTGTCAGGGAGCATTTCGGGGACGGGAAGGATTACGGAGTGAAGATCGAATATGTCGAGCAGAAGGAGCGGCTGGGAACCGCCCACGCCATCGGCATGGTGGAGGACAGGGCGGACGGGCCGTTCCTGTGCCTCTACGGGGACGTCGTGCTCACCAAGAAGTCCGTCAACGGGATGCTCGAGCACTACAAGAATGTCAAGGGCTCCGTCATCGCGCTCGCGTCCGTGCTCGACCCCAAGCGGTACGGGTGCGTGGAGGTCGAGGACGGCGTGGTGAAGAACATCGTCGAGAAGCCGGAGTCCCCTCCGAGCAACATGGTCAACGCGGGCGCGTACGTGCTCGAGCCAGAGATATTCGAGGCGATACGCAGCACCAAGAAGTCGGTCAGAGGAGAGTACGAGGTGACCGACTCGTTCAGGATACTCATGGACAAGAAGCACCTGTTCGCCCACAAGCTGACGGGCGAGTGGATAGACGTCGCGCGCCCGTGGGACCTGCTCGAGGCGAACAGGATACTCATGACGGACATCGAGCCCGCGGTCGAGGGCGAGGTGTCCGAGCGGGCGGAGCTCAAGGGGCCCGTGCAGGTCAGGAAAGGCTCTGCCGTGGGACCGGGGAGCGTCATCATCGGCCCCGCGATAATCGGGGAGGACACCGCGGTCGGGCCGAACGCGTACATCCGCCCGAGCACGTACGTCGGCAGCGGGTGCAAGGTGGGCAACGCCGTCGAGGTCAAGAACTCGATAATCATGGACGGCACGAAGGTGCCTCATCTGAGCTATGTCGGCGACAGCGTCATCGGGGAACGATGCAACCTCGGCGCTGGCACGAAGATAGCCAACCTGCGCCTGGACGAGCGCGAGGTCAGCGTGATCATCGACGGCAGGCGAGCCGGCTCGGGCAGAAGGAAGCTAGGGGCCATCATGGGCGACGATGTCAAGACGGGCATAAACGCCACGATAGACGTCGGAACCATCATAGGCGAGGAGACGTTCATCGGCATGGGTGCGGTGGTGAAGGGTACGATCGCCCCCAGGAGCAAGGTGTTCTAGCCTAGCCCACCACTTCGAGTGGTCTCTCCTCTCCATTGCCGTCGTAGCACGCCCAGTTATCGGGGCCGAAGGGCTCGCACACGATCAAGTGTACATACCCGAACCTGCGGAACAGCTCGACATCCGCACCCGAAGGCCAGCAACCGCCAGAAGGGTGCGAATGGACCGTGCCGACGATGGAGAAGTCGACGGGGAGCATGTGAAGCCGGAAGAGCGCGGCCGACTCACCCGATTCCGTGCCCGGGATAAGCCAGAGCTGGTCTATGACGTCCCCCTCCGCGCGCAGTATTGCGCCGAACTCGTTGGGCATGCTCGACCTGCCCGCCTCGAGTATCATCTTCAGCGTGCGCCGTCTGATGCCCCGCACCTGCTTCTTGCTCTTCGTGAGATCGAACAGCGGCACGGTCATGCCTCCTCTGTACCGCTCATACGTGCGACCGTACTTAGGAACGAGTCGACATCCTTGACGCTCAGCACTATCTGGCCCACCGTCGGTGCGAGCAAGCCGCCGAGCCTGAGGTCCCTGTTGAGCCTGATGTTGACGAGGTTCTTGAACGACGAGACGACGAACACGGTCCCAAGCTTCTGTTTGTGACGGACGCCTATCCCGACGGTCAGCGCGCCTCTCCTGATGGCGTCAGGAGCGATCTCCCGGATGGCGGCGTACGGCACCGTCGTGTTGATCAGGATTCCCATGCGAAGGTGGAGCCCCTTCTCCCCGGCGATATGCGTCGTGGCCAGACAAGGGACGATGAACACGACCAGGAAGATGGCTATGGCCGTCCCGACCATCATCCAGAATGTGCTCGCGAACTCCTCGAGCGATCCGTAGGCGAGGTAGGCCGACGATACGATGCCGGCCACGCATACGACCGCGCCGAGGCCGAACCACGCCTTGGGATATTCGATCACGGCTGTCGGTTGCTTCTTCCCGTGGTGCATCTCCACTCCAATCCGTCCTTCGCGTCAATGACGGTGTACCGCGTGAGGCGTGAACGCTATCAGCTTCTCCTCGAGGTCCCTGTAGAAATCGTCCTCGAAGCTGACGAACCGTGCCTTCTTCTCGGATGCGGTGAATTCGAGCTTCTCGTGCCCTGCCATCTCAATCTCGCCCTGGCCGTCGACCACCATCGTGCAGGCCCTCGGCTCCTTGATGGATATCGCGATGCTGCTGCTGGCAGGGACGACGAACGGCCTCGCCGCGAGCCTGAACGGGGCGATAGGCGCGATGACCAACGCCTCGACCCGCGGGTCGACGATGGATGAGCCGACACTCATGGCGTAGGATGTCGAGCCCGTAGGCGTGGCCACGATGATGCCGTCCGCCCTCAGCTCCGTCGCCGGCTGTTGGTCGACGGATATGGAGAAATGCCTCATCTTGGCGATGTGCGCAGTGTGTATGACCGCCTCGTTGACGGCGTCCTGGAGCCGCTCACCGTCCATGACGCTCTTCAGCCGGAGCCGCTCCTCTATGCGATAATCCCCCGAGAGAAGCCTCTTGATCGCATATTCGACGCCGTCCGGCATGACCTCGGTCAGAAAGCCCAGGACGCCTGCGTTCACCCCGAGCACGGGGTGATCGATCTCCTTCAGAATCCTCAGCATCGTCCCGTCGCCGCCAACGGATATCATGACATCGACGTCGATCTCCTTGAGGGGTACGCCCTCGAGTCCGAGTGCGCTCGCGGTCTGCTTCTCGAGTATGTAGTCCTGCCCCTCGAGCGCCTGCAGTACCTCCTGCGCGACTGCCTTGAACCTGTTCAGGTCGGGCGTGCCGACAATCCCTAGCTTCGTAGGACCAACTCCTTGACGACGGGGTCGCCATAGGCGAGGAAGTTCTTCCTGTCATCTAACGAGAGTGATATGTCATATTTGTTGCCTTCGAGGTCGCACAAGTCGCCGCCCGCCTCCCTCAGCACGAGCGCGCTCGCGGCGATGTCCACCACGCGTATCATCCGCTTGGGGTTCTCGCAGTTCATGTAATGGGCGTTGACGGCGCCCTGCGCCACGAGGCACATCTCGAGCGAGGCGCAGCCCATGGTCCTGGTCCTGCTGGATATCTTCCTGACGCGCTCGGTCTCCGGGGCGGCGTCCCTGCCATCGTATGTTATGAATATGGAGTCGTCCTGGACATATTTCGAGACCGCTATCCTGTGGTCGTTGAAGGTCGCCCCTCCGCCCCTGCGGGCGTAGTATGTGTCGCCCGAGTACAGGTTCTTCACGAGGGCGAAGTCGCAGTCGCTCATGCTGTTGGTGCAGACTGCGAGCGATACGGAGAAGAAGGGTATGCCATGCGTGCAGTTCAGCGTGCCGTCGATGGGGTCGAGTACCAGGGTCCTCTTCGCCCCTCGGTCCACGTAGCCTATCTCCTCGCTGAGGACGTTCAACTCGACGCCCTCCCGCTCTATGTGGTCCAGGACCGCATCCTCCGCGTACTTGTCTATCTTCGATGTCTCGGAGCCGCTCGCTCCCCTACCCACCTTGACGTGGCCTGCGAAGTCTTTCGGAAGCTCGTGGTACTTGCGCATGACGTCGTCCGCTATCTTGCTCAGCTCAGCCTTCACGGTCCGATGTATCAGACGGTACGGCTATATTAGTTTCCTGGCCGTGCTATCACAATCCGATCTTCTTCAGGAGCGAGGGGCCTCCGCCGTCGATGAGCTTCCTGACGCTCAACTCGGACCCGTACATCTCCCCGAGGCTCCTCGCTAGATGCGGCGGGACTCCGTTCTCCTCCAGGCTCCTGACGAACATCTTCGTAGCCTTCTGGGAACTTTTCTTATGCCTGAGATAGGAGAACCCCAACCGGATGACGATACCAGGGGCTCTGGCGCCTACCGCCCCCACCAACCTGGGTACGTCGGCCCGGCGGGCGCTATCAGTCATCGTCATCCTTTTCCAGCTTCAGCTTCGCCTTGATGCGCTTCTTTATCTCCTTCTCGATCTCGTCCTCGCCGCCCCTGCCGCCTTCGAAAGCCTTCGATATGAGGCCGCCCACGCTGAAGCTCGACATGAACTGCTTCGTCAGATCATACGCCTGCGACTCATCCATCCCCGCGTCCTTCATGGACTTGTAGAACTGCGCCACCGACTTGGCCATGCTCTCCGCGTTCTCCTCGTTGTACATGGTCTTCGTGATCGCCTCGACCAGCTTCGGTATCTCGGTCGACACGACCGCGAGTATCTCCTTCAACTTCTCCGCGTCCATATCATCGTCGAAATCCATTCTTTTTCACCTTCCGGGCCCTCCATCGGGCCTCTCGTCCGTTATGATGTGAGGACCTCGTATATGACCTGACTGGGCAAAAGTGGCCGACGGTTACCCGTCCCGTTCGCCCTTGCCGAGGCCCAGCCCGAGCAGCTCGTACCACTTCTTCACATAACCTTCCGTCAACCAGTAGACCTTCTCCCTCTCCGAGCCCCGCGAGACGACCACGCCCTTCTCATGAAGCCCCTTCAGGCGCTCGCGCACGGTCCTCCTGGATGATGTGCCCCTACGGTCCTTGAGCCTCTGGGTTATCTGAGATATGTTCTGTCCGTCCCTATCGAAGAGTATCTTGACTATCTCCCTCGAGATGGAATCCTTGACTCCTGGCACCAGAAGGTCGGGGGATATCTCCCCGTACCTCTGATAGAGGTCTATTAGGCGGAAGTAGCTGGACGATATCTTCTGGAACCTCTCGATGTACTCCAGGAGCTGGGAGTACGGCGTCGAGACCATGCGCATGGACTCTTCGAGGCTCTCCATCTTGTCAGAGAGCGACTTGATCTGTTTCTCGAGGTCCTCGTCCGCCATCGTCCTTTCATTATGCCGTCGAGTGTATAACTTCTTTATTCGGAAGTACATCGGGTTGTTATCATGGCACCGACGAACCCGTTCAGGTCGCTCGACGGAATGCCGGGGGTGTACACTACCGGCCGTACGCTCATGACGGTCAACTCAGCGAGGGACATTGATGTCTACGGCGAGCGGCTCGTGGAGTTCGAGGACGTGCAGTACAGGGCATGGGACCCCAGCAGGTCCAAACTCGCGGCTGCGATACTGCTCGGCGCGAGAGACATCGGACTGGACGGGTCGGGCAAGGTACTCTACCTCGGGGCCGCGTCGGGGACCACCGCATCGCACGTGTCCGACATCGCGACCTCCGGCCTCGTATACTGCATCGAGGTCTCTCAGCGCTCTTTCAGGGACCTTGTCAGGGTGTGCGAGACCAGGAAGAACATGATACCGATAATGGCCAACGCCTCCCTGCCCGAGGACTACTCGCAGATGGCCGAGGGCGTCGACTTCGTGTACCAGGATATCGCCCAGCGGGACCAGGCGGAGATATTCGCGAAGAACATGCGGCACTTCGGGGTCGAGCGCGGCATGTTGATGCTGAAAGCGAGGAGCGTCGATGTGAACCGCAATCCCAGAGCCATCTTCTCCGAGGTGAAGAAGGAGCTCGCCTCGAAAGGCATCCACGTCAGGGAGGTAATCGACCTCGACCAGTACGCCAGGGACCACGCCGCCTTCGTGGTGGGCCCATGAGCGGTAGGGAGCCGTTCGTGTACGTCATCGCGTTCTCAGGCGACGAGTTCGTCATGGTCCGGCACACGCGCAGGGCGTGGGAGATGCCCGGCGGCAGGGTCGAGCCCGGGGAGACGCCCGACCAAGCGGCTTCGAGGGAGTTCTCCGAAGAGACGGGCATGACGTTCGAGCCCGTCGGATGTATCTATGTCGACGGCGGCAAGGTGGTCGTAGGTCTGGTGCGCTCGAACTGCGTCTATCCGCGCCCGTCGGAGGAGATAGCCGAGGTGCGGATGTTCACGGAGCTGCCCGAGGAGCTGTCGTTCCCGGAGGTGGAGTACCGGGACATGCTGGACAGGGCCCGGAAGAATATAGAAAGCTTTAAAAGAGGGAAGAATATAATCGCCTCTGCTTCGCCACTTATCAAACCACTTCAATCGGAGTAGAAGGACAATGTCAAGGATGCATGCACGCCGGCGCGGACGCTCCGGCTCCAAGAGACCCCTCGTCGAGAAGGCACCCGGATGGGTGCAGCAGTCGCCGAGCGAGGTGAAGGATATGGTGGCGAAGATGGCTGGAGAGGGCGTCTCCATGGCGAAGATAGGGCTCATACTCCGCGACCAGCACGCCGTGCCGAACGTGAAGCTCATCACCGGCATGAGCATGAAGGAGATATGCTTGGAGAAGGGCATCGAGACGAGGCTTCCAGAGGATCTGTCAGACCTCATGAGGACGGCGGTCCGTTTGAGCGGTCATATCAAGAAGAACCCGAAGGACAGACACAACAGACGTGGCATGCAGCTTGTGGAGTCGAAGATCCGCCGGCTCGCGAAGTACTACAAGCACGAGGGTATCCTCCCGGAAGGGTGGAGCTACTCGATCGCCACGGCAGCGCTCCAAGTTGAGTGATGCTGCCATGAGCGGGAGCGTCGTACTCCCAGCAGAGTTTTCCGATATTCTCAAGCATACATGCATAGCCATCCGGTCAGCTGGGCGTTTGAGGGTGGTGTCCCACTATGACGCCGACGGCATCGCCGCGGCGGCGGTCATGTCCGGCGCCTTGATCAGGGAGGACCGGCAGTTCCATCTGACCATGGCCAAGGGGTTCGACGAGGCGTTGGTCACCATGCTCGCCAAGGAGGGGAACGACACTGTCGTCTTCCTCGACATGGGCTCCGGCCAGATAGAGAGCCTCGAGAAGCTGGAGGGCACGGTCATTGCCCTTGACCACCACAAGCCCGTCCGCAAGTCCAAGAAGGTCCTGCAGGCCAACCCACACTTCCACGACATGGACGGCATGAACGAGGCATGCGCCTCCACCCTGACACTCCTTCTCGCGGTCACGCTCGATCCATCCAACTGGAGCCTCGCGCCTATCGCCTTGGCAGGCGCTGTCGGAGACAGACAGCACATGGGTGGGATGAAGGGCCTGAACAGGCAGATACTCGATGAGGCGTCCGACAAGAAGTACGTGGAGTCGCAGAAGAGCCTCAACCTCAAGGGCTCTACGGTCCTCAAGTCGATATCCGAGTCGGTGGACCCCTACTTCGTCGGCCTGTCTGGCAGACCCGACAACGTGGCGGCGTTCCTCGAGTCGATGAACGTCAACGCCGACACCCCGCTGGGATCCCTGGACGAGTTCTACCGCAGGAAGCTCACATCGATGCTGTCCCTGCGCCTGATGGGCCAGGGATGCCGTCCAGAGACGGTCGAGGAACTCGTGACCGAGGTGCTCTGGATACCCCTCATGGACCTGAGCGCTGCGGACCTCGCGGACCTCCTTAACGCCTGCGGCCGTCAGGACCACGAGTCGCTGGGGGTCGCGATGTCCCTGGGAAACCGCGAAGCCCTCGAGGAGGCCCGGGCTCTGAGCAGCGAGTACAACCGGAAGCTGATGGAGAATCTGATGAAGATCGAATCGAACGGGGCCGAGCAGAAGGACCACGTGCAGTACTTCGATGTCGAGGACGCCCCCATGGCGGGAGCGGAGTGCGGCCTCGCGATGCAGTACATCCTGGACCAGTCCAAGCCTACGCTCGCCCTGTCGGTGGTCGGCAAGAAGTTGAAGGTGTCGGGCAGGGGGACCAAGCATCTCGTGTCCAAGGGTCTGGACCTCGCAGCTGCCATGAAACGGGCTGCCGAAGGCGTCAGGGGCAATGGAGGAGGGCACGCGGTGGCGTCCGGCGCGACGGTCCCCGTCGGCAAGAAGGACGCGTTCATCGGAGCCATGGACGACATAGTCGGCAAGCAGCTCAGGTGATCCCGGATACGGTATTTATGACCGAAAACCCAATTAACCCAGAGGATGATTCGTTGACAGGGGTAGAGGAGATGAAGTGCGGCAAGTGTGGTAGGGATACTCCGGATGGTATGCGGTTCTGCGGGAACTGTGGTTGCGAGCTCGAGAGCCCGGCGGTCACCCAGGACGCCCCTAGGAACAGGCACTGCGTGACCTGTGGCAGGGTAATATCGTGGGACGCGAACGCATGCCAGTACTGCGGTCACGACTTCAGGGTCACACCGGCAACAGCGGCCAAGGGCTCGGACGAGGACACCCTGCTCATAGGGGCCGTGTTTTCGATGCTCGCGGGCATCATATCTATCGTTCTGTTGCTCGTCATCAACATGGAGGGCGCAGGTCCCTCCGACACGGAGTTGCTGATATCTGCCGTGATGTACGCGTTCGCGGGGTTGGCGATCCTTGGTGGGTTGTCGAGCCTGGCACGGGTGTCGTGGCCGCTGTCCGTCTTCGGCGCGGCATGCAGCATATTCGGACCAGGCTTCTTCTTCGGAATCCCGGCTCTGGTTCTGACCGCGAAGTCCTCCGAGGCGCTCAAGACCGGTTGATCATCTGAGCGCCGGCTGACGAAGGCGATGGTGCAGTTCGACCAACCCATCAGCTGGCTTCATCTACGCCCTGGAAACGTGCCTGGGCAGGCCGATGGTCCGATCTCACGAACCTCTGAGGGTGCCTCCGAACACCTGCCACGCCAGCGCGGTCTTCGCCGTCAGGCTGAGTATGATGTACATCCGCTCGCCGTGCAGGTAGTCCTTCCACTTGCCCTTGGCGCGATACTGCTGCACCATGATGATGGCGAACACGTTGAAGAAAGCCGCCAACGAGAAGAATATCCCGTAGACGAACGTCGGGACCGCGTCTCCGTAAGGAAGGATCGCCCCGAAGAAGTATATGCCCATCACTATCCACGGCACTATGCCCGCGAAGCAGCCTATGATGAACGCCGTCCAGTTCGTCTTCGGCGTGGTCTGGTTGTGCAGCTCCATCATGAGCCCGAACAGGTTCATCGAGGCGTTCAGGGCGAATATCAGCACCAGGCTCGAGAACTCATATATGCCCACGAGCATCGCGATGACCACGATCATCAACGACGAGCTTACCGCGTACTCTATCCATCTCGCGTAGTTGATGCCTTTCTTTAGGTTCCGTACATACCACGGATACCCCTTGCCGAAGGAAACCGAGAAGTGGGCGACCGCGGAAGCCAGTAGGAACATTGCGATCACAGGTCCGAGCCTCAGGTTGAAGAGGACCTCAGTGTCCCTCATGAGCATCTCGGTCGCAGCGTCGTACTTGAGAAGCGTCAGCTCCACGGGGAGCGAGTAGCTGTTGCTCAGCCAAAGCATCAATCCTGCCTGTATTGTGTGCAGGAAACCCATCACTACGTTGAACTTCCTCAGCTTGCCGAACTTGACATCCTCAGATGGTTCCAAGCCAATTCCTCCGCCTCCCTGAACGCATTCATGTAATATCACGTTTGCGCCAAGAGGTGGGGCACTAAGTCGCTTCCTAACCACTTATGTCAGTCACCGCATCCACGGCAGGTCCACCTCGTCCGTCCTGAACCTCTGATTGACAGCGCTCTCACTGATCTTGGTCCTGATCCCGGCCTCGTGCATAACCACGCCCGTCCAAGCGATCATCGCGCCGTTGTCGACGCACAGCGACCCTGGAGGGACGAACATGCTCGCCCCCCTCTCCTCCGTCATAATCCTGACCATCTCCTGGAGACGCTTGTTCTGGACCACCCCGCCTCCCAGAAGCACCTGCTCCTTCTCTACATGTGCCATCGCCCTCTCGGTGACCTCGACGAGCATGGCGAAGCAGGTCTCCTGTATCGAGTAGCACAAGTCTTCCAGCCGACGCCCCGTCTTATGCAGCTGCAGCGCAGCAGTCAGTATTCCGGAGAAGGCGACATCCATGCCCTTCACGCTGTACGGCAGTTCGAGCAGCTCCACTCCCTCGCGAGCGTATCGTTCGAGGTGAGGGCCCGCGGGGAAGGGCATGCCGGTCGACCTCCCGAACTTGTCTATCATGTTGCCTACGCCTATGTCCATCGTCTCCCCGAACACGCGGTACCTTCCGCCGGAATAGGCGATCACCTGTGTGTTGCCCCCGGACGCGTACAGGAGGGTCGGGTCGTCACATCCCGTGACCTTCCTACCTATCTCCAGATGGGCGACGCAGTGGTTCACGCCCACGAGGTCCACCTTCAACGCGAGTGATAGCGCCCTCGCAGCGGTCGCTGCGGTCCTGAGACAGGGTCCCAGGCCCGGTCCCTGTGAGAACGACACGAGGCCGATGTCCTCGTACGATATCCCGGCCTCCTCGACGGCCTTGTGCATCATGGGTACGATGTGCTCGGCGTGATGGTTCGCCGCCTCTCTGGGATGTATCCCACCTTTGGAGCCATCGATCATCTTCGTGAGGTTGGCTAGGACGTTGCAGTCGTCATCGACTATGCCGACGCCGACGGAGTGGGCGGTGCCCTCGATGCCGAGGCAGATCATCAGCTGCTAATCGAGCACTGGATAAAAAGAGTATTCCCCCGGCCCTGAGGCCGAGGCAGTGATATCCGATGTGGCTCAGAGGACTATCTGGACGGACCTGCCGATATTCTGCTTCGAGGCAGCGTCGTAGACCATCTTCGCCGTAAGGCTGTCCTGGACCGCGAGCCCGGTCGAGCAGAACACCGTTATCTCGGTGTCGCTCTGTCTGCCACGCGAGAGTCCCGCGACGATATGTCCTATCTCGCCGTTCACATCGTCCCTGGTCAGCTCTCCCAGGGAGAGCGGGACGTTAATCTCGCCCGAGTGGCTAGCCTGCTCCCAGTCGTCTATTATCACCCGTGCGTGCTTCAGTATCCCGGGGGACAGCTCCTGTTTGCCCGGAGCGTCCGCCCCTATGCAGTTGATGTGGGTGCCCTCTC
>JAEHCN010000108.1 GCA_020696395.1 Thermoplasmata archaeon
TCGATGCTCGTGACCTTCACGACTTCGGCCTCCACCCCGAGCTCATTCAAAGCCTTCCTCACATTGGCCTCAAGCATGCGGCACTTCGGACAGCCACTCCCAAACAATTCTATCTTCATTTTATCGTCCTCGCTCGTTTCGCCTCGATCTTTCCTTGACGAACACCGCCCAGATGCCATGAAGATACTCTTCCTCCGCAGAGGACGGCACATAGTTGAATATCTTCAGTTCTCTGAGCAATATCGCCTTCAGCGCTTCCTCGGAGGTGCTCTCTGACGCCAACGCCTTCTCGAGAATCTGATCGAGAAAGGCTATCCCGACCTGCTGGCCTCCGACCAATATCTTTCTCGTCTTTGTCACTCCAGTGCAGCAAGCTCCGTTTGTCATCACTCTCAACCTCCAACCATACCGAATATCAGGCCTGCGGCCACGAGGTCTGTCGCTGCGTCAATCACTACGACCGCCGCTCCCTAGCGTTTTCACAAATGTTGAAATAGCTCGGGCGATATATAGGATTTGTGGTTTCAAAGAAAGTTGAAACGCCTTGCTGCGACACCGCGCAGTCAGACCTGCCTATGCCGCCATCAGTGGCGTCGGGATTGACGGATGCTGGCGGAATCAGGGGCCTAATGGGGGCGGCCCCATCGAACGGACGTCTGAAGAAGGAAGCCAGGAGACACCAATCCCTGGCGGATCACACGAGACTGAAGATACTGTGGGCCGTCTCCAAGATGGATTTATGTCCCTGCGTCCTCAAGGTGGTCGCAGAGGTGTCCGATTCGAAACTCTCATACCATCTTCGGGTACTCGAAGAGGCGGGAATGGTCAGATCCCGAAGAATCAAGAACTGGAAGTTGTACTCGGTAACCGATCTCGGCATGAAAAACCTGGGTATCGATCGAGACTGATCGTCTCGGATGTGGTGACTGGCGGGGGATAATCTGGCGAAGAGACGGCACAAGAAGGAGGAGAAGAGGCAGAAGCTTCTGGACCAGGGATACGTCGAGTGCCGGAAGTGTGGCGAACTCTCCAGACCCGGCTCTTTCAGATGCATCAAATGCGCGAGGATGCTAGCGCACGGGAAGAAGGTTCTGGCGATAACCATCGCCGTCATCATCGTCGTCGCTTCGCTGGGCGTGTATTTCCTCAGGCCAGAAGAAGGCTACGAGGTGCCTACCACCATTCACTCCGTGAGCCCAACCAGTGTTTCGGCGCCTACATCATCTGATATCATCGTGACATTCAACCGGGAAATGAACAGAGATAGCGTCGAGTCGGCATTCTCCGTGGCGCCTTCCGTAGCAGGCGTTTTCTCCTGGTCAAGCACACAGCTGGTGTTCGCCCCTTCGACCAACCTAGAGGAGGGGGCTACATACGCAGTCACAATCGGATATTCGGCCGTCGACCTGGAAGGCAGACACCTCGACTGTGACATATACAGCTGGAGTTTCATGACCGAGGGAGGCACGGCTGCCAGAAGAGAGGTGGGGACCGGCACGGACGACTTCTGGGAACTGTACCCGCCGTCACACCCGCAGCAGGGGACGATGGTGAACCATCCTTCATGGGTGCTCGAAGCGCTGGAGCAAGGTCCTGCGATGATATTCGTCCACAGCGAAGGGTGCAGCCCGTGTGTGACGCAGACAGGCATCTGCGGAAGTGTGAGCGCTGCGTACTCCGGACAGATATCTTACTTCGACCTGCTATCCGGGACCGACGAGCCCGAGGCTTCGGAGGGATTTGCGACGTACGATCCGAATGGAGGGGTGCACTACATTCCACTAATGATCGTCGTGACGACGGCCTTGAACCCCGTCGACGGAACGACCATCATAGTGTGGCACAGCTGGGAGGGAGTGGTGTACGAACCGATCCTGAGCAGCTGGATATCCGACGCGATATCGCACTGGAACGAGAGTTGACAGCATGAAGCTTGGAAAGAGGACGCTGCATGGAGCCGTGGCCGTAGCCATCGCCTCACTGTTGGTCCTCGTGGTGGCTATCGTCGGGCTGCTGGAAGATTCTTCGTCGGGAGTGGAACCCGCTCCGGATTTCACGACGACGGACTACGAAGGCACGACATTCTCTCTCTCGGATTTCGCGGGCAACGTGACGGTCCTGCACATAACGCAGCTTGAGAATCCTCTGTGCATCGAGTGTGAGGATAACATGATCGGCCAAATCGCGGAGCTGAGCGAACTGGCAGCGGTCGAGGACGCGAACATCAGCATCGTCACGCTCAACATCAGGAAGAATCCCTATTCAGAGGAAGGGTGGAGGATCGCCGAGGAGTACTACGATCTCAACATCTCATGGCTCTGGGTTGAGGAGTTCGAGCCGTTCCCAGCATCGAGCCAATACATAGGGTACTGGATGCTAGACGGCGGATTCGCCAATCCCACAATCATCCTCATCGACGACAATCAAGACGTCGTTGCCGTGCGACATGTTTACTGCATCGGCAAAGGCGCGATCGACGGCACGCAGACTGCGGAGGTCCTGATAGAAGACTCGTCCAGCATACTATCCGGAGAATGGGACGTCACGCTCGGTGGAAGTGTGTCTTCGGCGGGCATCTCAGCCGGAGGGATGTTCCTTCTCGGTGTTGTCACCGCATTCTCCCCGTGTTCCCTCGCTCTGATGATGGCGTTGGTATCTTACATTGGAAGCATAAGGGCTCGCCAGAAGGAGAACGCAGATGGAACTGACGGCCTGGCGACCAGCCTGACGATCGGTATCTGGTTCACGCTCGGAATGGCCGCTGTGTTCTTCATAATCGGGCTTCTCGTGGCGTACATCGGTGGTTTCCTCGAGATGTCGTCCATCTTCTACTTGATCACAGGTACGGTCCTGATACTAGTCGGGATCAACGCCATCTATCCGTTGAGCGTATTGCTCGCAAGACTCAGGGAGTCTCTTGGCGGCAGACCAGCGAGCACGCCTTCCTGCCAGACTTCCGTCGATGAGGGTGCGACAGATGGGAAGACGAGGCTCCTAACAAGGCTGAGCCGCATGTCCCCGGCCTTGGCCGGCCTATCTCTTGGCGTGGTGTTCTCCGTGGGTTGGGCTCCCTGCGCGTTATCCCTGGTGTTCCCCGTGATAGTGCTGATGTTGACGCAGGAGTACACTCTGTTGATGGGGGCTCTAATGCTGTTCGTGTTCGGACTAGGCCATGGGGTCGTGATAATCCCGTTCTGCGCAGCGACGGGCGAGGCAAAGGAGAGGGTGAGCCGCAGGTACGCGGGCGCCGGCAGATGGATTCCGCTGGTCTTCGGACTCGCCGTGGTTGTGATAGGCGTGATCTTCGCGCTCAGGTTCGTCGATTTCAGACTCTGGTGAACGGCGCGGGTTAAGGCGATGAGTGCGGCAACTCCTTAGTCGCGCCAATTCACCATTCCATCCCTATGGTCTCACGAGGGTATCCTGTACACAGCGGTGTGCCTTGGACAAGCTTTTGTACGGACATCGCACTAACTCCAATAGAATGGAATTCATAGACGAACTCGTCTCCGCGATTGGAAAAGAAAAGGTGTTGACCGATCCTGCCGAGTTGTACGTCTACGGCGCAGACTGGAGCCCTAGGACGCCAGATGAGGTACGACCGCCGGAGGTCGTCGTACTTCCGGACACGACCCGCGACGTCCAGAGGATCGTGAATATCGCCTACGCGCACGGCGTCCCTGTTACTGCAGGTG
>JAEHCN010000051.1 GCA_020696395.1 Thermoplasmata archaeon
GTGGCGGGCACAAACTGGAAGGCATCTGAGCTTGAGTTCTAGAAACATGCGGCTTGTCGATGCCTAAGTCTCGACTTCTGCGCAGCCTTCCGAATGGCCCCTGCCGTTGAGTTCAGCGCCGCCCTCTCCGGCCTCTGGACCCTTGTTGCCCAGAGCGAGGAGAAACGCCCTTCCGAAAGCTATCGTCTGGTCGCGGCTCCCGACCTGCAGCTCCCTGAGGAAAGCCTTCCCGATCAGCAACGCGAACTCCCTGTCGGCAGTAATCGTGTTCGTGACCATCTCTTCAGTACCTCAGGTTAATCATATCCTGCCAGGAGAGTATAAAAGGGTCACAGCTGACAATCATGGCTGATTATCAGACAAGATAAGCCAGAAAGTGAATTTGCGAATTCAATCAGGGGAGTGGCTCGGCAAACCTTTTACATTTTCTTGTTCCACGTCTTAAGATTGGTCGGGCGAATCTGGCCCAAAACACGGTAAACGCACGAATCACCCTCCCCAATCTCAACATGGCTCAAGTCCCTGTCTTCATCGGCAAATCTCTGGATCCGCCCCTATGGCTTCTTCTCAGGTGTATCGTTGGTTGGGTCGGGACTTGGCCGCGTACCTACATTGAGCTGAGGATGAAGGTAATGTCTTCGGTTTCTCCAGGTGAGAGGACGACAGTCTTCTCCTCGGAATAGACCGAGCCACCAGAAACTTCGATACGAACCAAGGTTGTTCGTTCAGAACCGGCCCACGTCAGGTTAACCTCGACGGTTTCGGCTTTGGAGACAGCGACCGTTCCGTTAGCCTCCAGTTCTTCGTCTATGAATACAAGATAGTCGCACGGCGTAGCTCCGAATTGATATGGGTTGACTAGAGTGACCACTATGGTCCCCGTGCCAATCTCGTCCTCTTCGTCATCAAACCCCAGATACAGCACAAGAGAGAGAAGGAGCAACATGATGGCTGTCACTGCCACTACGATCTCCCAATGAGGCTTCCGCGGCTGACGGGGCGCTCTGGACACCTGGCTATCAGTTGTGTCAAGTGGGCGAGCGCACACCTCACAATATTGCGAGTCATCGGAATTCTCGGCTCCACAACTCGGGCACTTCACGCCATTCCCCTCGACCGATCAGTGTATGCCTCTCCGCCCATATGGCATTTTCTCAGAAATGTAGTCCCGGCAGGGAGCCCCAGTTGCGCTTTCCAGCAAATCAAGGTCATAGGTCAATGAACGGGGATTGAACCAAGACTTGCCCCCATCCTCCTCTTAGTCAATTCCCTTGGCAGTCTCCCTCGAATGCCTTCCACAGCCAGGTCTTCGCCGGCTACTGGATGAGCTCCTGCCCTTTCATATAAGGCCTGAGGATCGCGGGCACGGTGATGGTGCCGTCCCGGTTCTGATAGTTCTCCAATACGGCCGCGAACGTACGTGCCAAGGCTATCCCGGAGCCATTGAGCGTGTGGACGAACTCGCTCTTCAGGTGCGGTTCGCGCCTGAACTTGATCATCGCCCTCCTCGCCTGGAAATCCTTGAAGTCGCTGCAGGATGAGACCTCCAGCCACTGCTCCATGCCGGGCGAGTGTGCCTCGATGTCGTATGTCTTGGCCGACGCGAACGTGAGGTCCCCGGTGCAAAGGAGCAGCACCCTGTACGGTAGCTCCAGACCCTTCAGGACCGCCTCCGCGTCCAGCAGCAGAAGCTCCAGCTCCTGCTGGGACGTCTCGGGCGTCGTGAACTTCACGAGCTCCACCTTATTGAATTGGTGCACCCTAGCGATGCCCTTCGTCTCGATGTGCTTCCCCGCCTCGCGCCTGAAGGAGGGGAGGTAGGCGGTGAGATATATGGGCAGCTTCGAACCCTCAAGGACCTCTGCGCCGTAGAGGTTCGTCACAGGGACCTCGGCAGTCGGGTTCAGATAGAGGTCGTCCCTCTCTATCCAGTACATGTCGTCCTGCATCTTCGGAAGCGATGCAGTGCCTATGCAGCTCTTCCTGTTGACGACCACCGGCGGGAACACCTCCGTGTACCCCTGGTCCCTGTGGATGTCGAGCATGTAGTTGATCATCGCACGTTCCAGCCTGGCACCGTCCCCCTTGAGGACGTAGAACCCGGTCCCTGCGACCTTGGCCCCTCTCTCGAAATCGAGGATGTCCAGCTGGGTCCCGAGGTCCCAATGCGGCTGCGGGGTGAAGTCGAGCTTCCGGGGCTCGCTCCAGCTTCGGACGACGACGTTGTCCTCAGCGCCCCTCCCGGCCGGCACGCTCGGGTCTGGCATGTTGGGGATGTTCAGGAGACCGTCTTCCCTGGCGGCGTCCAGGGTGACCCTCTCGCTCTCAAGCTCCTTGATCCTCTGGGAGACCGTCTTCATCTCTTCGATCCTGGCGGATTTCTGGTCAGACGACAACTTGGGGATCTCCTCGGCCACCTCGTTCCGATGCTTCCGGAGCCCGTTCGTCTCTTCCGTGAGAGCCCTCCATCTGCCGTCGAGTTCCAGGAACCGGTCGAGCACCTCCATGCTGTGATTCCTGTCCGACAGCGCCTTCCGGACGAGCTGTTCGTCCTCGCGGATCAACCTCGCGTCCAACATCCTGAACACCTCTTTTTATTCATCAATCACTTGTGAATCTTGTCGTTTGATTGCACATTTATTGGACTTATACCTACCGGGACAGTACGGCCGTCCTGCCGCGCACCTCGACGAGCGTGGACGACGAAACCCGCGCGAGCTCTCTCCCTGCCTCGGCACGGTCCATCCCGACTGCCGGCTGCAGCCTCACCTTCACCAAGCCGCTCCTCTTGAGCTGTCTGATCAGCTCGGTGGCCACCTCCTCGGTGATGCCGTCCCTTCCCACTTGGAGCGTCGCCTTCAGGGCCTGGGCCTCCTTTCTCAGCCTGTGGATGTTATTCGCGTCCATAGAGTCACCTATCCCTTCCCGTCCTCAGGGGGAACCTCTGGATGTGTCCGCATCGGAGACAGCTCACCGACAGACGGTGGTCGCCGGTCCGCACACGCACATTCCTGGGCGGGACGAGAAACGTACGACATGAAGGACAGTACGTCCTCTTATGCCTCGCGGGCACCTTGTACCGCTCGCACACTCGGACTGCCAGTGTCACATACCGCGTGGCTCGGTCGTCGTTCCCCGAACGTGCCTCGCGTTCCGCCAGCTCGAACAGACGGTCGACCTGCCGCTCGGCGAGATTCCTGGCGTCCTTCCTGCTCAGCTGCCTTCGAGCCATCGACTAGCGGAATCAGACGCGTGCTATTTTAACAGTTCCCGAGGAAGGGCCAGGACGGATGCACGGACCACCCACATCCTCCGGAGGGTTAGTGAGATTTATATATGAAGACCATTATTGCGCAATCCTGAAGAGCGTTTCGCACCAGGTGGTCTCATGTCGCGCAAGCCGAACAGCATGTACAGGGAGATAAAAGGCCAGGCTTATTGCCGAAGGGAATACATGGGCGGTGTCCCGGCCAGCAGGATCACGCAGTTCGAGCACGGCACCAAGGCGGATTACACGGTGCGCCTGACGTTGAATGTGGTCGAGCAGTGTCAGATAAGGCACATCGCTCTCGAGTCCGCCCGTATCTCGGCCAACAGGCTTCTCTCGAAGAAGATTGGCCAGTCAGGATACCACCTGAAGATCAGGGTGTACCCTCACCAGGTTCTCAGAGAGAACAAGATAGCTACGGGGGCGGGCGCTGATCGCATCTCACAGGGCATGAGGAACGCGTTCGGCAAGGCCATCGGGACTGCCGCACGTGTGGCCCGCGACCAGGAGATCATGACTGTCGAGACATCCCGGAACCACTTCAACATCGCGAAACAGGCACTCAAAAGGGCTGCTATCAAGCTGCCGTCGCCGTGCTACATAGAGGTGGAGAGGGGATTAGCCCCTGCGAAGTGAGACCTGGATGACGTGGCGCCCAGTGATGCGCAGCCACCGATTGCCGCACAATCTTTTTTACGAATGGTGTGAGTACCCCACGTGGGGTCTTTGCCCGTGTGTTAATGCGGGGTTCTGGCCTCGGGGTGGCTGACCACATCATGTATGACATAGACCTCGCGAGCGCGGTCGCCGAGATCAAGCGGCTGAAAGCGCGCATAGTTGCTCTCCAGGTGCCGGAAGGCCTGAAGAAGAGGGCGTACCAGATAGCCGAGGACATCGAGAGCAAGGCGGGAGCGGAGGTCATGCTCGTGGCGGAACCCTGCTTCGGGGCGTGCGACGTGCCGTCGTCGTTATTCGAGCTGGTCGACGCCATCGTCAACGTGGGCCACTCGCCCATACCATCCCTCAAGTTCAGCAAGCCGGTCATCTTCGTCCCCGCGAGGTCCAAGGTGCCGGTGACGGACCAGCTCAGGCAGACGGCCGGCATGCTCCAGGAACCCGTAGGGGTGATAGCCACCTCGCAACACCTCGCAGAACTGGACGATGTGATAGAAGGCCTCGAGGGCATGGGAATCAAGGTCAAGGTGGGCGAGGGGGATTCCAGGATGTCGCACGTCGGCGAGATACTAGGATGCAACTACACCGCCGCGACGACCATAGCGAAGGAGGTCGGCACCTACCTGCTGATCGGGAGCGGGACCTTCCACGGGCTGGGAGTACATCTGGCGACCGGCAAGAAGGTAGTGGTGCTGGATCCGAACCTGGAGGAGCCGCGGGAGATCGAGGAGGCCAAGGACAAGATACTCAGGCAGAGGCACGCGGCCATCGAGAGGGCGAAGAAGGCCAGGTCGTTCGGCATCATCATCGGCGAGAAGGTCGGCCAGAGACGCTTGAGGCGGGCGCGTGAGCTCCGGAAGCTCCTCAGATGGAAGAGGAAGGATGCGAGCCTCATCCTCATGGACAAGTTCGACCCTGAGAAGCTCAGGATGTTGGGGTTCGACGCCTACGTCTCAACCGCTTGCCCCAGGATAGCGATAGACGACGTCGCCCTGTACGACAAGCCGTTGCTGACTCCACACGAGCTGGAGATCCTCCTCGGAGTGCGCAAGTGGGAGAACTACACCTTCGACCAGATGACGGAAGACGAGTTCTGAACAGGGGTGGATGTCAGCGTGATTGACCTTGAAGGCCTGCTCGCGAAGGGGTGCACATCCGACGAGAGGATAGGCATCGGCCTCACGGGAAAGATGCTGTCATCGACGGCTTCCTTGCTGAGCGACAGCGGCTGTGGCGGAGTGGAACTCGTCGGGTACGAAGAACCCTCCGAGATGTCGCGGGCCCTTCTGAAGAGGGAGATCGACGCAGTGGTGAGGGGTACCCTGAGTTCGAAGGACGTCCTCGGAGAGCTCCGCGAAGCGTACGGTCTGGACAGAATACTCAGGACGGCGGTCCTGGGCTCCGCCGACGGCAAGGCGTTCTTGCTGACCCCCGTGGGCATAGACGAGGGCAGGACCCTGGACCAGCGCACGGACCTTGTGTTGGCGACCATCGGCTACCTACGTCCGACCGGTTGGTCCCTGAAGGCAGGCGTTCTCTCGAAGGGTAGGACCGAGGACGGCGGGCGCGGGGAGGACATCCGTCTGAGCCTCGAGGAAGGTGTTGAGCTAGTGAACAGGCTGAGGGCGAACGGGATCGATGCAGATCATCATGAGATCCTAGTCGAGGAGGCCGCAAGGGAGTGCGACCTCCTGGTCGCGCCCGACGGCGTGACCGGCAACCTGATGTTCAGGACACTACACTTCGTCGGCGCGGGCAGGGCGTACGGTGCGCCCGTCCTGAACCTACCTGGGGTCTTCGTGGACACGTCTAGGGCCAGGGAGGATTTCGTCGAGCCCGTCCTCCTGGCCGCCGGCTTGTCGAAGCTGGGATGCGGCCGGGCAGGCGAGGTCTGAAACATTTATTACGAACCCATGGCTATCTTGCCCCGATGAGACTCGAGATAGACGGTTGGAGTTCGAAGATAACCTTCTCGGCCACCCACCTCATACCTGGACACTACAAGTGCGGAAGGCTGCACGGGCACGATTACGCGATAAACGCCACGATAGTGGGTAACATCGGAGCCGGGGGCGTGATCATGGATTTCATCAGCGTCAAAGAGTTCCTTCGAACGGTGGCAGCGGAACTCGACCACAAGGTCCTGATACCTCGGAGGGACGAAGGGATAAAAGAGGAAGGGGCGGCCATCCATTACTCGCTCAGCGGCAAGGAGTACATGTTCCCCACAGAGGACTGCGCGCTACTGGATGTCGGCGTGGCGTCCGCGGAGGAGCTCGCGAACTTCGTCCTGGCGAGAGTGATGGAGAAGGTCCACTTCCCGGACAACGTCACCAGGGTCGAGATCGGCGTTGATGAGGGAGAGGGGCAGGGCGCCTGGACCGGTGCGGACCTGAGATCCTGATCGGAAGTGCTCGACATGGCTCCGGCTGTTGTTCTGCTCTCGGGAGGCCTTGACTCCTCCACTGCGCTCGCCCGGACCATCGAGCGTGGATGCGAGGTCATCGCGCTCACATTCTCTTACGGGCAGAGGCACAGCAAGGAGCTCCGAAGCGCGAGGAGGATCGCTGACCACTATGGCGTCCAACGCCACATCACGGTCGACCTAGACATCGGGAAGTACATGGACAGCTCGTTAACGCAACCGTCGATGCACCTCCCTACAGGCGTTGACAGTGAGGGTGAACATCCATCGATCCCCAACACCTACGTTCCCGCGAGGAACATCATCTTCATTAGCATCGCAGCCGCCATCGCTGAGAGCGTGGGAGCCGATAAGATCGTGATAGCCGTCAACTCCGTCGATTTCAGCGGATACCCCGACTGCACTCCGCGGTTCATCGACGCCTACCAGAATATGCTGGAAGTCGGCACCAGGAGAGGTGTGGACGGAAAGGCGGTTCTGATCGACGCACCCCTGCTGGAGATGTCCAAGGCGGCGATCGTCAGGGAAGCCGTCCGCTTAGGAGTCCCACTGGACCTCACGTGGAGCTGCTACGCCGGAGGCGATAAGGCATGTGGGATCTGTGACTCCTGCCGTCTGAGGCTGAAGGGGTTCAGTGAAGCGGGGGCGGAAGACCCGGTCGAGTATGAGAGGAGAGGATGAGGATGAATATCTACTCGGTTTTCAGGTCGATTCAGGGAGAGGGACTGATGATCGGGACTCCAACTGTGTTCATCCGGACATCAGGCTGTCCCCTGAGGTGCACATACTGCGACACCCCGCAGGCCTTCGACAAGGGGGAGGAGTTGTCCGTCGACGATATCGTAGAGCGCGTCCAGAAGTACCAGACGAGTGATGTCTGTCTCACGGGCGGGGAACCGCTTGCCCAGAACGACTCGCTGAGGCTAATCCAGAAGCTGCTGGATATCGGCTACAGCGTGGTCGTGGAGACCAGTGGGGCCATCCCGTTGGACGAGATGCCGTGCGAAGACAACCTATCCATCAGCATGGACATCAAGTGTCCATCATCCGGAGAGGAGGGGAAGATGCTGTATGACAACATCGAACTCCTGGGCCCGACGGACCAGCTGAAGTTCGTCATCTCGGACGGCGCGGACTACGAGTTCGCCAGGAAGATCATCGACGAGTACGACCCCAAGTGCGAGGTCATCTTCACTCCCGTGGGTGGGAAGGAATTGAAGGAGCTGGCGGAGAAGGTCCTGAACGACGGCCTCCAGGGTAGGGTGCTGCCCCAGCTACACAAATTGATATGGGGAGACGAGGACGACAGATAAGACATCAGCCTCGGAATACCGGTCTCTTCGAGAGCTTGACAGGCAGCGGAAGTCTCGCAGAGGGGTAGCCCCCCGAGAGCCTGCGGATCTCATCCACTAGCTGCTCCATGGTCATGTCCTTAATCTCGCCGGTCCTGAGACGGACGGGGTATCGCCCCGAGGACTTCTCCTTCTCACCTATCACTATGATCATGTTGATCCATTCTCTCTCGGCGTTCCGGATCTTCTTACCGACGGAGTCGTCCGTGTCGTCGATGTCGACCCTCGCGCCGAGCGACTTGGAGAGCGATTCGCAGTCCGGGATGAACGACTCGCCGACGGGTATGAGCCGCACCTGGGTGGGCGACAGCCAGAACGGGAAGCTGGGCTTCTTCTGCTTCAGGGCCTCCTCCAGCAGGACATACAACCAACGCTCGATCGACCCTATCGACGAGTGACAGATTATGCAGCCCTTCTTCTTGCCGTCCTCGTCGACGAACACTATCCCGTACCGTTCGGCGTCGGCGACGTCGAGCTGGACAGTGCTGAGCTGAACGGCGCCCCCGATGGAATCGATGCCGTTGAATTCGTGCTTGACCGCCCAGTAGTGCTTCATCTCGGAGAGCACCTCGATCAGCGCCGGCCTGTCGGAGTACTTCAAGAGCTCGACGATGTTCTGCTTGTATTTATCGTAGAAGTCCTTGACGATCCTGAAAGCGACAGCGTACTCCACGCCCGTGGCGTCCGCGAGGTCCGAGTAGTTCCTGTAGAGGAGCATGTACTCCTTCCAACCCTCGTCTATGTCCCTGTCGAAGCAGTGCACGTCCGGCATGTGGAACGCCCTTAGCCTCTTGAGACCAGTCAGCTCGCCTCTCTGCTCCAGCCTGAAGCTCTTCGAGAACTCGTATATACGGAGCGGGAGGTTCCTGTAGCTGAGTGTGGCATCCTTCATCATCCGGAAGAGGCCGAAGTCGCCCGCGAACCGCAGCACGAACTCTCTATTCTCCTCCGTCTTTATCGTGTAATGCCTCTCGTGGAAGGACATGCCCTGGCTTCGGATATCTGGCTGGGACCAGTCGTACATGATCGGCGTGTCTATCTGCATCGCCCCGATCCGCTCGACCGCGATCTGCTCGGCCCAGCTCTCGAGCAGCTTGAACACCAGGTGGCCCTTAGGATACAGCCTGAAATGCCCGCGGTCGCTCGCCGCCTCGTAGTCGACGAGTTCGAGCCTCTGCATGGCTTTGATCGACGGAGGCTCAACACCCTTCGACCTGCCAATCTCTTCTGAAAGAATGAACTTCTTCAGGGGATGGTCGTCCCCGAGAGGCGAGAGGCTGTCGACGTCGTCCATGTCGACCGGTATCTCCCGACCGTCTGGCATCAGGATGAGGTAGCTGCTCGATATCTTCTCAACGACCTCCTCCCTTCCGGCCTTCTTCTCGGACGTGTACTCTCTGGAGAGCTCCGAGAGAGGGTGCCCCTTGCACCTTATCTCGAACGCCTTGTACCACCCGAACGGTGAACGGTGGACCTCCACTCCTTTGGACCTGATGGCCTCCTCGACCGCTTTGAGCACATCGACGGCGAGTCCTGGCCCGGCGAGGTGGGGGCTCAGGTGGGCGTAGGGGTAGAGCACGACGCGCTCCGCCTCGACCTTGCCACATACCTCGACGACGTCCGATGAGACGTTCTCTGCCACGGCGGCGATGTCTTCGTCGGAAGGCTCGACCGTGGAGAACACCACCAGAGCCTCCTGGAAGGATTGTGCCTTTGATCGTCCTTCCGGAAGCTCCTCCGCCATCTTGGTCGGAGATTTCGTCTCGTACTCGAACCTGTCCGCATGAATGAGGAGGGCCCTCATCGTGTACCAGCGTCGGAATAGGACGGAGAGTATTAAAACGTGGCACGACAGCGTCGTACCTGGGAAGGTGGATCTGCTCCTTTGTGTTCGTGGTCTAGACGCTCAAAGCCGAGTAAGTCGCCCTCTAGTGGATCGATGAACGGGTGAGGCTTCCGCCTTCGTCTCGAGGTTCACTCCACCGCCGTTGAAAGGCCGATAGGGACATTTTTAACCATCGACCGACATAGAGAGAAAGGGGCTGGAAGTTGAAGGAATTCGATGTGTACGTGATGGACAAACCTGGGGAGCTGGCGAAGGTCTGTGAGCTGCTTGGTAGTAATGGCGTGAACATAAAGGCCATATCCAGCGAGAGGGAGCAGTCCAGACCCCGGATCAGGATCGTCACGGACGACGAGGCGACGACCAAGTCCGCCCTGAAGCGGCTAGGAATCCTTTTTGAGGAGAACGAGGTTATGAACGTTCGCCTGCCAGACAAACCGGGCGAGCTCGGTAAGATGGCCAGGAAGTTGGCGAGACGTATGGTGAACGTCGACTCGATATACATCCTCGGCAAGGAGAATGGCATGACCGATATCGCTCTGACCGTGGACAATATCAAGAAGGCCCAAGAGGCTCTGAAATGACAGGATGAGGTCTACGGAGACTAGAACCCGTTCAATCGATACTCTTGCCCCTCCGGATCAGGATTTCCTCCAGCAAGTTCCTGGCCCCTCTGACTTTCTCGAGCTCATCCTGGGTCAAATCGAGACGCAGAACATGAGACCACACCCTCGACAGCGAGTGGTAAGACTCCCTGATCAGTTCAAGATCCTCCTCCAGTTCCGGCGAGGGAGTTGCAGGCCCCTCTTCTGCTGGACGGTAGACGACGCTCCGTCCCAGCTTCGTCCTGGTCAGCGCTCCCTTCCGCTCAAGCTTCTGTAGCGCTTGGGTCGCGCCAGACTGGGAGATCCCAAGTTCAGCGGCCAATATGGTCGGTGAACCGATGCCATCTCGAACCTTGGCGAGTATCTCTGTTTCCCTTGGTGTCAAAGTCATGGTACAGTCGCACCCATAAGCGAAGTATAAGTTCTCGTTCCGACACACTTATGTGGACTTATATTTGCACTTCGATAAGGTAATGAGTTCATGATTGATTAAGGCTTCGAGAGACTGCGCTGGTGTTTGCCTTCGAGACGCTTATTTGACGCAGGTTATTATTCACTTATGCTTCACGAGCCCCACAGATTTCAAGGTGGGTTCAAGCACCATGCGAATCACTCCATCACCGCTAACGCCCCGATAGGAGGGCAGTTCGTCGTGCCTCTAACGAGTTACATCAATTTGTTCGGAATGATCGAACCAGACTCTCAGGACCAAGGCTTGCAGGAACTGCCTAAGGCAGTGTGTTGCTTATTTTAGTCCAATAAACAATATATAATACATCAATGCTCTTAATAATCCTATGATGTACAAACACGTCGGTGCAAGAGCAGATGGCGGCTCCTCTGGAACCGACAGCCGGCTCTCGAACCTGGTGACAAGCGTTTCCATATCGCGTGGGCCACAGTTGGACCCAATCTCTATATTCTACTCCCTTCGCGAGCAGTTCCCCGGGGAGACTTTCCTCCTTGAGTCAGTGGAGGGAACCCGCAAGACATCGCGATACTCCTTCGTCGGCGTCGACCCGATCTCTACGTTCAAATCCACGGGCGAGACTGTTGAGATAGACGGCTGGAGCAGAAGAGAGGATGATCCGTACGAGGCGCTCAGGGCCTATTCCAGCTCGTTCAACTGTGGGACGTCGGACATCGCCCCATTCTCAGGAGGGCTGGTGGGCTACGTAGGATACGGCATGGTGAGGTACTTCGAGAGAATCAAGGAACCGAACGGGAGCGGCGATGGGCTTCCGGACATGTATTTCGTCCTTCCCCAGCACCTGGTCTGCGTGGACCATCTCAACTCCCAGATCCTCCTGATTACACATGGTAGGATGGAGGATCTCAAGGACGCCCTCGCCAAGGTCCGGCCCGCTCCACAGTTGGACATAACGATTGGTGAGGGACAGTCCAACACGAACGAGACTGAGTTCTGTAAAATGGTCTCGAGGGCCAAGGAGTGTGTCCACGACGGCGAGGTGTTCCAGACGGTCCTCTCCCGAAGGACGGACTTCAGGTTCGAAGGCGACTCGCTTGAGATGTACCGGGCACTCCGCAGCCTCAACCCCTCGCCCTACCTGTTCCACCTAGATTTCGGCGAAGTCAAGCTTCTCGGGTCGTCGCCTGAGATGCTGGTGAGACTGGAGGGCGACAAACTGACGACCCGTCCTCTGGCCGGAACTCGACCCCGCGCGAAGGACCCTGAGGAGGACGAGAAGCTCAAGCTGGAGATGCTACTCGACGAAAAGGAGAGGGCCGAGCACCTTATGCTTGTCGACCTTCACAGGAACGACATGGGCAGAGTGTCCCGTTTCGGTACGGTCAAAGTGAACGAGCTGATGTCTGCCGAGAAGTACTCGCACGTCCAGCACATCGTGAGCAATGTCGAGAGCAGGCTTGACGAAGGCAGAGACGCGTTCGACGCACTCAAGGCCTGCTTCCCAGCCGGGACGGTCACGGGAGCCCCCAAAGTCAGGGCGATGGACCTGATATCCGAGCTGGAGGTAGCTCCGAGAGGACCGTACGCGGGCACCGTGGGATATTTCGACTTCACGGGAAACATGGATTTCGGCATCAACATCAGATCCATTGTCGTCTCAGGCAACAGAGCTAGCGTTCAGGCAGGCGCGGGCATCGTCGCGGACTCGGTCCCTGAGCGGGAATACGCTGAGACGGAGCACAAGATGGGCGCGATGCTCGAGGCGATATCAGCATCGGGTCGGGGGAAGGATCGATGACGGACATACTCATACTCGACAATTACGATTCGTTCGTCTACAACATCGCACAATACCTCGGCGAGCTCGGGGCGTCGGTTAAGGTCGAGAGGAACGATTCACCCAAGCTGGACGAGATGATGGGAGAGGCCGACGGCTATGTGATCTCTCCGGGCCCGGGCCACCCGAGAGACGCGAACCGTTCCCTCGATGTGATATCCAAGGACGGCTTCGGAAGGCCTCTGCTTGGAGTCTGTCTTGGCCACCAAGCCATCGCGTTCGTCCACGGCGGGTCGATCATCAGGGCGGACCAGGTCATCCACGGAAAGGTGTGTCCGGTCGTGCATGTATCAGACCCTCTCTTCGACGGCGTGCCCGAGAGTTTCTCGGCGACGCGATATCACTCGCTCATCGTGTCGGATTCGGGGTTCCCGGATTCGTTGGAGGTGCTTGCCCATTCATCGACGGGGGAGATCATGGCCCTGAAGGCAAAGGGCATGGACGTCTACGG
>JAEHCN010000052.1 GCA_020696395.1 Thermoplasmata archaeon
GCCCCGAGTACGAGACGCTCGCGATGTTCGGAGCCAACCTAGAGAACTCGAACATCGAATCGATCATAATGGCGAACGACCTATGCAACAGGTACGGGATCGACACAATCTCCTGCGCTGACACGATCGCGTGTGCCGTAGACATGTTCGACAAGAACATCATATCCGAGAAGGAGACCGGCGGGATCAAACTGTCCTGGGGAGACCACAAGACCATGGTCAGGCTGGTGGAGATGACCGGAAAGGGCGAGGGCTTCGGGGCGGCCATAGGCGAGGGCTCCAAGAGGCTCGCGGCAGCACATGGCCCTGAGGCCGAGAAGTGCTCCATGAACGTCAAGGGCATGGAGTTCCCGGGATACGACCCCAGAGGTATACAGGGGATGTCGCTCGCATTCGCGACATCGACAAGAGGGGCATGTCACCTGCGCGCCACCATGTACGTGTCCGAGCTCTTCCAGGGCACCGCTGACAGGTTCACCGTGAAGGGCAAGGCGAAACCGCTGAAGGACCTACAGGAACTCTTCACCGTCCTGGACTGCATGGTATTGTGCAAATTCGGCGCGAGAAACGCCTTCGCCAACTCGTGGGACAACATGGTCATGCTGGTGAACGCGGCCACGGGACACGGCTACTCCGTCGATGAGCTGAAGCAGGTCGGCGAGCGCGTGTGGACCCTGGAGCGGATGTTCAACCTGCGGGAAGGGCTCGCGAAGAAGGATGACACGCTCCCTGAGAGGTTGTTCACGGTGCCGATACATGACGGTCCCTCCAAAGGAGCCGTGGTCAACAGAGCGGATTTCGAGAGCGAGCTCGAAGCCTACTACGCCGTCTGGGGATGGTCTCCCGAGGGCATACCCACGCCCGAAACCATCAAGAGGCTCGGATTGGGGCTGTGAGCCACGACGGCCTCAGAACTGGCCAGCAAGGTATGTCCTGGGCAAGCCAGTAAGGATTATCAGAAATGATATCCGCTCCTTAAGCGTATATAACCCGTCGGCGTTCTAGCTCGCACGGGTAGGCTCCATGATAGAAGCCAACGGTCTCTCTAAGGATTATAGGGAAGTAAGGGCACTGAACGACGTCAGCCTCAGAGTGGGAAGGGGCGAGATCTTCGGGTTCTTCGGCCCCAACGGTGCTGGAAAGACGACCTGCATCAAGGTCCTGTGCGGCCTCACGAACGCCACTGGCGGAGACGCCTCCATCATGGGCATCGATGTCAGGAGGTCGCCGGTCCACGTGAGGGACAACATCGCGATTCTATCAGAGGAGAGCAGGTTCTACGAGGAGATGACGCCGAGGCGGTACCTGAACATGTTCGGCAAGTTCATGCTCATGAGCAGGTCGGAGAGGCTGTCCGCACTCAACCGCGCGTCGGATCTGGCAGACATAAGGTCGTTCATGGACCGCAGAATCGCACATCTATCGATGGGGCAGAGACAGAGAGTGTCCCTCGCGAGGGTGCTCATGCCGGATGTCCCACTGATATTCCTTGACGAGCCTTTCGAGGGAGTCGACATCATCCACAGGCGGAAGCTCAGGGAGCATTTCAGAGAATACGTATCCAAGGGCAACACTGTGTTCTTCACGTCACACAACCTGATCGAGGCGGAATACATCGTCGACAGGTTCGCATTCATACATCAAGGCAAGCTCATAGCGGTCGGGACTGCGGAGGAGCTGAAGGAGAAGTACCTGACCCCGTCGTTCATGTTGCACGTATCGGACCCTCAGAGAGCCAAGAACGTTCTCGACGACAACATCAGGCTGCAGTCGATCAAGATAGTCGAGGGTAGCCTGTCCGTCGTCCTCTCAAGGAGGAGCGACGCTTCCCAGGTGGCCAAGCTACTCGTTCAGGAGGGAATAGACCTCTACGAGATGAAGTCGGTAGGCACCATGGAAGAGGTCTTCGAACGGACGACAAGAGGTGATATCTCGTGAGTTCTGACCTGCCACCCCCGCCTGAGGACGATTCAGAGCTACCGCCTCCACCGGCTGAGATAGCGGAGCAAAGCCGTCACTATCCAAAGATCGAGGTTCACAAATCAGGGCCGTTCGCAACGGTGCGACGGGCATTCGTGATATTCGAGAAGGACATACGCACCATGGCCAAGCACGGCCTCGTAAGCTCAGTGATCCTGTTCGTCTTCCTGGTCATCATCTTCTCCATCATGGGCTTCGCTATGAAACAGGCGATGTCGTTCGATATCGGAGATATGATGGACGGCGATGAGATCGATGTGCCATGGGCCACTGAGGGCAATCCGCCGACCGCTGATGCAGGTAATGACAGGACCGTGCCCGCGGGCACGACGGTCAGGCTGGACGCCTCGGGCTCGCATGACGATGATAGGATCGTCCACTGCCAGTGGTCGTTCTGGGAGGTGGACTACAACGTTGACCTGTTCGGCGAGAGAGTTGACTACACATTCAACTACGTCGGGACCTACGAGATACGTCTCACAGTCGTAGACTATTCCAATAACCAGGGGGAGGACAACGTGACCATCACGGTCACGCATGCCACTTCGGACACGGAGGTACCCTCTTGGCCTGACCCTCCCTGGAACATCGATGCCGAAGTCGACGAGACAGTCGACTTCGTCGCCGCCAACTCCACAGACAACGTGGGCGTCGTCAACTGGACCTGGGTCGTCCACGACGTCGTGGAGACGAAGCTGTACGGAGAGGAAGTGAGCCACAGGTTCCGTTACGCCAGCCACGGGGGCTTCGGCGTGACGCTCACACTGAGGGACGCATCGGGCAACTACAACAACTACTGGATCGGAGTCAATGTGTACCCGCTGTATGAGGACTATGACTGGCCGTGGGCAGAGGTTAACGAGCCGGGACTCGTTGTCCTAGGGGATACGGTCACCCTCGACGGCTCGGGCTCGGGTGACGACTCCAGCCAGATCGACTCGTACACGTGGTACATCAGCCACAATAGCACCTACACTGTGCTCACAGGGCAGACGGCCGAGTTCACGCCGTCCGAATGGGGCTGGTACGAGGTCATGCTGATAGTCCGCGACGAGGCGGGCAACTACAACGACGAATGGAATGCAAGGACGGGGTTCATAGTCGCACCGTTGGGCGTGGAGGAGGTCAACGCCATAACCTGGAAGAGCACTCCCTTCGGGATGGATGTGTCCTTCAACCTCCTAACATACGCCTACGGCGTCGCGCTGCTGTCATCAGTCATATTCGTCGGAGGACTCTTCGCGAAGGGCTTCTCCCACGAAATACAGAAGGGCACGATCAAGGTCCTGTTCTTCGGACCGATATCAGTTACCACGACCATCTTCTCGAAGATACTGTACCCGATCGTGGTCGGGCCGTTCCTGATATTCCCGCTGGTCATGGCAGTCATGGCGACCTTCGAGCAGAGCCCGGGCGAGATATTCGTAATCACGCTTGTCGCTTATCTGCTGGTTGTGCTCACCATGGTGGCCGCCGCCTACGGTTCCTGCCTGATATACATAGTATCCAAGCGGATGGTCCTGAAGCCTCCTGCATTGTCCCGCATGTTCCTGTATTTCTCGCTCATCGGGACGCTCACTGTGTTCGAGTGGCTCTCGTTCGTGCTTGACGAGTGGCTCAAGGTGAACACCTACGGCGACATGTACGACAAGTACGCCGGAGGCATCGCGCTGTTCTCGCCGTTCCACCAAGGAGGCATATACCTGTCGAGCAGGATCATGGAGACGACACAGGGCCTCGACTGGGGCGTGTTCCTCATACCGGTCCTGCTGATAGTCCTGGGCGTGCTAGTGTCTAGGAAATTGTACCCGGACCTGTTCTCAAGGGAGTAAGCGACCGCGGACGCGCGAAGTGGGACAAGGCGGCTAGGAACGGAAAATCGATGAGATAAGGGGTTTACTGTCACTCAGGATGGTCGAGCCTAAAGAGCCTCGACCTTCGCCTTGTTGGCCTGGCTCTCCTTGCCCATCCTCTCGAGAATCCTCGCGGCCTCGGCAAGCAGGAACTTGGCTATCTCCGAGGAGTCAAGGTAGAAACTGCCGGAGACTTCCTCCATCTTCGCAGAGAACGCCTTCGCGCCTGCCATGTCAACACCGTCGGGGACCTTCGTCTCGATCTTGTACTTGCTCCCATCCAGATCCTGGATGGGCTCGAGGATCATCTCGTTCAGCTTCTCCCGGCGGGTGTGCTCCAGCACGTCGCTGCGCTTCTTGTGCGCCGCAGACAGGGCCTTGAACGACTCTGCGGCCTGTGCAAGGTCGGGCCTGCCTGCGAGGTCGTCGTAGACGGCCATGGCCGCCCTCTCGAGCTCCAGAGCGAATCTGATGACGGATCCGAATGTCGTGCACTCTGGAAACTCGAAATCCTCCATCAGAACCACCTGGTAATCACTACCTTCCTGTCCGTGTAGAAAGTGACCGCATCGCGGCCTTGTCCGTGCAGATCCCCGAAGAACGAATCCTTGAATCCACCGAACGGGAAGAACGCCATCGCGGCGACAACGCCAACGTTGATGCCTATGTTGCCGGCATGGACGTTGTACCTGAGGTCCTTGGCCGACCTGCCGCTCTGAGTGTATATGGACGCCGCGTTCCCGAACGGGCTCGAGTTGACGAATTCAATCGCATCGTCCAACGTGTCCATGGCCATGAAGGCCACCACAGGCCCGAATATCTCGTCCTTGGCGATGGTCATGTCCGGCGTCACATCCTTGAATACGGTCGGGCCGATAAAATGACCTGCCTCGTATCCTGGAACCTTGATCCCGCGGCCATCGAGTACGAGTTTCGCACCCTCCTCGATGCCCTTCTCGATGTACCCGAGTATGTTCTTCTTGGCAGCGCCCGAGACGACGGGGCCCATGTTGACCGATTCGTCGAGACCGTATCCGACCTTGATCTTTTTCGCCCCCTCGACGAACTTGTTCAGGACCGGCTCCGCCACATCACCCACCGCTATGAGATTCGCACCCGCGAGGCACCTCTGTCCGGCGCACCCATAGAACGAGGCGAGCATGTTCGACACGGTCCTGGGGAGCACAGCGTCCGGCATGACGATGAGGCTGTTCTTGGCGCCTCCCTGAGCCTGAACCCTCTTGCCGTTCTCTGCAGACTTCTTGTAGACATACTTGGCAATCGGAGTCGAGCCGACGAACGATATACCCTTCATCGAAGGGTGCTCCATCATCGCGTCCGCGACCTCGTGGCTCCCGTTGAGCAGATTCACGACCCCTGGCGGGAAACCCGCCTCCTCTACCAGCTTGAAAATGTAGGCCTGCGTGAGCGGCACCTGCTTAGATGACTTCAGTATGAATGTGTTTCCGGATGCCACTGCGTACGGCCAGAACCAGAACGGTATCATCGCGGGGAAGTTGAAAGGGCAGATGGCTCCGAAAACGCCGAGCGGGGTCACCACCGCCTCCTCATCTATACCAGAAGCCGCACCGTCTTCCAGGTTGTAACCCATCATGAGGGATGGTATCCCGGCGGCTACCTCCACGTTCTCTATCGTCCTGCGCGTCTCACCACGGGCCTCGTCGATTGTCTTGCCCTGCTCCTGAACCATGATCCTGGCGATGTTCTCGAAGTGACCTTCCATGATCTCCTTCAGCCTGAACATCAATCTCGCTCTCGTGATCGGAGGAGTCTCCCTCCAGGACTGCCAGGCCTCCCGGGCAGCCTCGATCGCGGCGTTCGTCTCATCGGTCGTGGTCATCGGGACCTGGCCGATGGGTTTCGCCGTCGTAGGGTTCTCGATATCGAGGTACTTCGAAGTGCTCGACTCGACCCACTCCCCGTTCACGAAGTTCTTTAGCTTTCCGTAATCTGCTTTTACCTCAGGTAGTAGCGCCATACTTCCTATTCTCCTATCCAGTCCATACCAGCCGGCCGATGGGCCGACGACACCGTCGACCCTGGGAGGAGGACCACGGTCAGCAAGTCCTCTCGGAAAAGATGACTCGCTAAGTCATGGACCTGCGGCCTCCCCTCCGAAAGACCCGCAAGCACGTCTTCGTCGTTGCAGTCTGCATGTGCTTTCGGATTTCTTACAGCTTTCCGGCCCTAAATTCGCCAATGTGCCAGCTAATATGGCTCTATTCGCAGTATATTCTTCATATGTATAATGATTTTGGTACGAAGAACAGCGCTGATATGTTTAATTTCATACTCACATATAATTATCTGGGGAAAACGACGCGTGAAGAGCCTTCGAAAACGTGAGCGGGCTGTCGCAGTAATCTCATAAGGGCGGCATCGAACCATGAAAAGAAGGAAAGGCGTTTGAAGGAGTTTGACAGGTTCGGCGAATCACTTCAGCCCGAACTTCTTGATCTCCTGCTCGACCGCCAGCTCCAGGATATCCAAGCCGTTCTCGAGGAGGCCCTGTTCGATGGTCAGCGGCGGGTGCAGCCTTATGACGTTGTTGAACTGACCTGCGGTCAGGATGTACAGACCCTTCTTGAAGCAGGCCATCTGTATGTTCCTAGTGAGTTCCGGAACGGGCTCCTTAGACTTCCTGTCCTTGACCAGTTCCATACCCATCATCGCGCCTATGCCTCTGACGTCACCGATCACCTCGAAACGCTCCTTCCACTCGTCCAGACGCTTCTTCTCCACCTTGTGTATCATCTTGGTGTTCGGGAGCGCTTTCTTCGTCAGTTTGATCGACGCGAGAGCACCTGCGCAGCAGACTGGATTGCCCCCGAAGGTCCCGCCGAGGCTCGCTGGACCCGGCGAGGACATTATCTCATCCTTACCGGTCACGCCTCCCAGAGGCATGCCGAGGGACAGACCCTTCCCTGACACGAGCAGGTCGGGTTCCACATTCCAGTTCTGAATGCCGAACATCTTGCCCGTCCGTCCGAACCCGGTCTGCACCTCATCGTCGATGAGCACGATCCCGTTGTCCTTGCACATCTTGGCGATCTTCTCCCAGTACCCCGGAGGCGGAGCGATGAACCCCCCCTCTCCCTGAATCGGCTCCGCGACCAGACAGGCGACATTGCCCTCAAGGGGAGGGGTCTGGGCAATCGTGCGGATCGTGTCGGCGCACGCGAGGTTACATGACGGATACTCCAGGCTGAGGGGGCATCTGTAGCAGTAGGCGAAGTCGAGGTGCCGGATGTGCGACAGAAACGGCCCGAACCCCTCCCTGTACGGCTTCTCTTTAGCCGTCAGGGAGATGTCCAGCATGGTCCTGCCGTGGAACGCCGTCTTGTACGACATCAGCCACGGCTTCTTCGTGTAGGACCTGGAGATCTTGACCGCGTTCTCGACAGCCTCGGACCCGCTGTTCAGGAATATGCTCTTCGTCATCTTGCCGGGGCATATCTTCGACATCTCCTCGGCCAGCCGGATATATGACTCGTACATCGAGACCATGAAGCAGATGTGGATGAACTCATCCAGCTGGTCCTTGCAGGCTTTCACCATCTCGGGGTGCCTGTGTCCACAGTTGTGCACGCCGATCCCGACGGTGAAATCGAGATACACGTTGCCGTCGACGTCCCGCATGAACGGCCCCTCAGCGACATCGAGCTCGGCCGGAAGACCGATCTTGATGCCGTCCGTGACGTACTTCTCCTTCCTCTTCATCGCAGCCTTCGATTTCGGTCCCGGCGGCTCCACCACTATCTTCGGACCCTTCAGCTTGTACGATTTCGTCTTGTTCAACCGTCTCACACTCCTGATTCTCCAACGCACATGAACGAAAATGGGAAAGAAAGAGTTTGTCGTGACCATGCCTGCGAGGGCAGGTCACCTGTGCTTCTTCTCGACCTCCTTGACGGACTCCTCGAGGAAATCCAAGCCCACGTCGAGTTCATCCTGGGATATACACAGCGGTGGGGCTATCCTGAACGAGCATGGGCCCGCGCCTATCGCGACCACGCCCTTCTTCCAGGCGGCCTCGATTATCTCGAACGCCATGTCTCCGCCGGGCTCCTTCGTCTTCTTGTCCTTCACGATCTCGACGCCAATCATCAGACCGATTCCTCTGACGTCGCCTATGATCTTGGAGCGCTTCTGAAGCTCACGCATCCGCTTCATGGCATGGTTACCCATCTTCACGGCGTTCTGCCTGAGCCTCTCCTTCTCCATCACGCGTATGGTAGCGAGCGCTGCCTGGCACGCGACCGGCGTCCCGCCGAGCGTCGTGCAGTGCGACCCCGCCTCCCAGTCGAATATCTCCTCTCTGCCGATGGTAGCTCCGAGGGACAAGCCTCCGCCGAGCGCCTTCGACGAGCAGATGATGTCAGGGACCACGCCGAAGTTCTCGATGGCCCACCACTTGCCGGTCCTGCACATGCCAGACTGGACCTCGTCCACGGCGTATATGATGCCGTACTTGGAGTACAGCTTCTTGAGCCGCTTGTGGTAGTCCTTCGGAGGGACAACGTATCCTCCCTCTCCCTGTATCGGCTCGATGAGGGATGCGGCCACCTCGTCCGGCGGCACATACTTCTTCAGCACTTGGTCCTCGATGAAGTCTACGCACCAGTAATCACAATCAGGGAATTTCAGCTTGAACGGGCAGCGGTAGCAGTATGCGTATGGCACGTGCGTCACGCCGGGCATCGTCGGGAAGAATCTGGACTTCTGAACGATCGAACTCGCCGTGAAGCTGAGCGCTCCCATGCTCCTTCCGTGGAAGGCGCCGGTGTACGCAATGAACATCGGACGCTTGCTGTGCCATCTGGTCACCTTGGCGAACGCCTCGATGCTCTCGGCCCCGCTCCCGCTGAAGAACGCCTTCTTGCGGAAATTTCCAGGCGTGATCTCGTTCAGCTTCTCCGCCAGCTCTACCGAGTATCTGTAGTAGAAATCGGTATACGAATAGTGCTGAAGGCGCTTCGCCTGATCAGTCATCGCCTTGATGACATCCGGGTGGCAGTGGCCGATGTTCATCGCCCCAAGGCCGCTGTTGAAGTCGATGTACTCGTTCCCGTCGATGTCCTCGATTATGCACCCCTTGCCCTTCTCCACCACAAACGGGTAGTAGTAAGGTCTGTTGCAGGGCGACAGAACCTTCTTGTCCCGCTTCACGAGGGCTTTCGCCTTCGGCCCTGGCGGCTCGACGACTCTTTTCAAAGAAACTGTTCCTTTTCGCCTAGTCTTCAATTTACCCCTCTTTAGCTCCAATTATTCGGAATGTCGACCCTGTAGTTTAGGCTTTCCGTCGAAAACGAACCAACATATGAAAGGTTTATTGTGAACAAGCAGCATGGGCGGTGGTAATGCCCACTCTGCTAGTGCGATACGGCGAGATCGGCCTCAAGAGCAACAGGGTTAGGAAGAGGTTCGAGGACGCCCTCGTGGCGGACATACGGAGGAAGCACACCCGTGCCGAGGTGCAGTGCATCATAACCTCACATCGAGGCAGGATATTCGTCGACTCGGATGACTGGCGCAGGAGCTGCGAGATGCTCTCCAGGACCTTCGGGATCGTGTCGTTCAGTCCTGCGACCAAGGTCGATGGCGGGATGGAGGAGATAGTCGGCGCCGTCGTCCCCTTCGCGGGACCGCTCGTGTCCGACGGTGCGGGCTTCGCGATCAGGGCGAGGAGGTCAGGGAGCCATCCGTTCACCAGCCAAGACGTCTGCGAGAAGGCTGGCGCGGCGGTCCTTTCGGCATATGCACATAAGAGGGTCAAGGTCCGCCTCGACGACCCGGATGTCGAGATATCCATCGAGGTCCGGGACCGATCAGCCTATCTCTACAGCTCGGTCATCCCCGGCCCAGGGGGCATGCCCAAGGGCACTCAGGGCAGAGTCCTCTCAATCGTATCTTCTGACAGGGGCGTCGCTGCCTCGTGGTTGTTGATGAAGCGCGGATGCACGCTCGTCGCCGCCTCAGACGATAGCAGACTGTGCGGTATGCTCAGAGAGTGGGACGCAGACCTTCGCACCGTAGCTCCCAGCGCCGACCCCTTCGCTGATGCCAGCGCAGAGAGGTGTCACGCGATCGTGATGGACTGGGGAGTGGAACAGTTCGGAAGGCTATCGCCTCCGAGCGGGACTCTGCCAGTGTTCTATCCGCTCGTGGGGATGGTAAACGACGAGGTCCGGGTGCTCGCAGGGCGGGTGTCCCGTTCCTACTAGGTGCCCTTTCTGTTGTGCGCGCGCGCAGACGGCCTCACCTTCTCAGCACCTCTGCCTCGGGTCCTGACAAGGCCTCTTCCCCGCTTGCCGGCCGGTGTGAGGCCTCTTTCGGCGCGGTGGAAGTGCTTCCCGCTCGCTATCCAGTTGAGCTTCGGGTCTGACCTGATGACTGGGTGGTTCGGGTCAACGAGTACGACCTCGAACCACTTGCTCTTGCCGTCCTCGCCGACCCAGTAAGAAGCCAGAACCTCCAGGTTGGGGTAGCGCTTGGCCGTGCGCTCCTCCGCGATCCTCTGGATGTTCTTCTTCATGGTGATCTTCGAGATACCCTTCCTTTTGGGCCTGCGACCCTTCCTGATGCGGTGCTTCCTCAGGCCGCCCTTCCTGACCCGGGCTCTCACGATAACGAACCCCTGCTTGGCCTTGTAGCCAAGCGACCGGGCGCGGTCGAGCCTCGTCGGTCTCTCGACCCGGACGAAGCTGCCCTCCTTCCGCCAGTCGATCAGGCGCTGCCACATGACGGCTTTCATCTCGCCGCTCGACGGGTTCTTCCAGAGCTCACCGACATGATGATACATGTTCCGGGATCCGGTCCGCCCCTTCTCCTCCTGGGACTGGACATCGTCGTCCTTCTTCGGAACGGGTACGCTCTCCCCTGTACTCTTCGTCTCGACCTTGCGCTCCTTCTTAGCGGGCGCACTCTCTGCCTTTTCTGCCATTCAATCACTTCCAGCCGTTCACGGGTTCACGCCTGAAGCGCACATTCCCATGCGAGACCAGGCAAGTCTCGCCGCTGTGGTCTGGCCAAAAGGGTTGGCATATTTAAACATGTTGAAGCTCCAGCCAGCCTTGAACCCTGGCAACGGCTCGGAGACTCTGGACATCCGGAATCACATGAAATCGTCGAGGCTGAGCTTCTTGTCAGTCCTGTTGGGCTTCGGGGCCACATTCGGCCCACGCTGGGATCTGACTTTGCCACCCGTAAGGGTTTGCTGCTGGGCGCCCGTCAGGAGCGACCGCGAGTCCCATCCGAACGCGTCCGTGACCCTGGAGATGGTCGCGGCTATCCGCGTGGCGTAGTAGTTGTAGTCGGGCTTGGCCGTGGACTCCCTGCCCTCTATCCATGGCTCAACCTCGCTGGGGGACGCCTTGCTGTTTGTCACAATCCACGAGACCTTCATCCCGGGCATGACCTCGTACCCCATCTCCTTCAGCGCGCGCGCCACGCGCACGTTGACCATCCTGTCGCCCGCCTTGTACTGGCTCTCATCCCTGACGGAGCGGGATATCACGAGCTTGGAGGGGTCGACCTTGCCCGCCAAGAGGTCGTCTATGACCGTCCGGGTATGGGCCACGGCGCCGTCCATGTCGTCGGCCAGTATGCGTTCGAAGACCTCCAGGAGCGTTGCGCTCTGCATGTCGAAGGAGTCGGTCCGTCGCATCTCGTAGCCGCGTACTATCATCTCCTCCCTCGGCCAGATCATCTGACCGACGTAACGCTTCTTTTTCCCGTGGGAGAAGAACGGCTCCATCACCTTCTCGAACTCGAGCACCATGCCTCCGGTCGAGAATCGGTCGGCGGTGTCCTTGCCCAGTTCGATCGTCTTGTCCAGGTTCTTGTGGGGCGATAGGAAGAACACTGAGTCGGTATCTGAGTAGATGACCCTCAGACCCTCGCCTTCCAGTTTGCGGATCAGGTCCTTCGTCGCCTCCCTCGAGAACGCCGTTATGCTGGCGCCGATCTTCGGGTCGGTGAATCTGTAGAACGAAGACGCGAGCACGCCGTAGAACGAGTTCATCAGTATCTTTATAGCCTCCTGGAGGCCGTCGTAATAGCCCCTCTCCTCCGGCGTGGACGCGTCCCTCATGGCCTTCTTGGTCGAGGCACGCTCCTCCATAAGCCTGACGAGTATGCCTGGCAGAAGCCCCTCCCGCACGTCCTTCGAGAGGAACCTCGCGCCCGTGGGGGAAACTATCGTGCCATCAGGCGAGAGAGTCGTGAAGCAGATGTTGTTGGCGATGATCATGCTGGGGTACATGCTCCTGAAGTCGAGCGTCAGCACCCAGTGGTACAGCCCTGGGTCCATCTCGTGCACGTAGCCACCTTCGATCGGGGCGGTTCTATCGCTCGAACGTGACGTCATCGGCACGGCGACCTTCCTACGGTCCGCGTCACGTATGAGTATGGAATCGACCAGCTGTGAGGTGCTTCCGTTGACGACGTCGTCCAGAGGCAGTTTGGATACGGCGGCCAAGTCCATGTTCCTGTTCAGGATGGCGACCTTCTCGAGCACCCTGAGGGCGAGATGGGCGTCCTGGGTGCAGTACTCCATCACGCGCTCCTTGTCGTTCTCCCACTCCTCGTCCATCTTCTTCGGGTCGACGTCGTGTTTCTCCTCGCCGAGGAGCTGTTTCGCGACGGCGTTGAGCGTCTCCTGCTTCGGACGAAGGACTCGCTTCACCGCCCACCAAGCGTCGACTATCACCCTGCCCTGGGTCCTCCAGAAACGGTTGTACTGGTCGATCTCGGTGGGGAATCGGGCCCACATAAGCGGCCCCAGTCCGAGGGCCCTCGCCCTGTCTTGTATCTGCGGGATGTCGAAACCGTCGATATTGTAGCCGGTGATGACATCGGGATCCGACTCGATTATCAGCTTTGAGAAATCCGCGATCATCTTCGCCTCGTCACCGTGGAACCGGTGCGTGTCAATCTTGTCGCCTTCCTTGATGACGCAGCATATGGCGTATATCTTGGGCTCCTTGAGGCTGGTCTCGATGTCAAAGCTGAGT